>JBJTOW010000562.1:0-3399 GCA_046074805.1 Planctomycetota bacterium
GCGGCGGCGGCGGGCGACACGGTCCGCGTTCTCGCTGGAACGTACGCCGAGCAGGTAAGCATTGGCAAGCAACTCTCGCTCATCGGTCCCAACGCCACCGTCGCAGGCACAGGCACCCGCGACCCCGAGGCCATCGTCACCGGCGGTTTTGTCATCAACGGCAGTTCGGCCACCAACGTGTCGATCGCCGGCTTCAGTGTGACGGGCGCCAACGCCGCGAGCTCCCGGGGCATTTTGGTGGGAAACACCAATTCGGTCCCTGGCCCGGTCAGCTTCACGAACAATATCATCGAGAACTTTACAACGGGCATCTCGCTCGCGGGCGGCGCCACTTCGGCTTGGGTCAGCAACGTGACGGTTTCGGGCAACCTGATACGCAACAACACAGCCGGCATCGGTTCCACCGAAAACGTGAATGGACTGGCGGTCACCAACAACACTTTCAGCACCAACACCGAAGGGATCGGTCTTGGACCGGGGCTCGTTGGTCTTTCCGCCACCGGGAACACGTTTTCGAGTAACAACACAGCCTACATCGCCGCCTATGGAGCAGGCTTGATGCCCACGTTGGCCACGCTGTACGCCGCCAACACCTTCGCTAATCGTGTTGAAGTAAGTCCCGTGGTCGGTGGCGCCACTTCGGCCATTTACAGCACGGTGGCCCAGGGTATCGCTAACGCCGCCAACAACGCGACGGTAACCGTGAACGCGGGCACCTACACGGACGGCGCCGTGACGGTGAACGGCACGGGTTTGACCGTCAGCGCCGCCGCTGGCGTCAGCGGTTTCAGCTTTTCCATGGGTTCCGCGAACCACCTGACCTTGACGGGCTCGGGAAACGTCGACATCGCCGGTAACGGAAACGCCAATTCCCTCGTCGGAAACGACGGCAACAACACGCTCACTGGTCTGGCCGGCGACGACACGCTTACTGGTGGCGGTGGCACAAACACGCTCGATGGTGGCACGGGAAGCGACACCGCCGTTTTCACCGGCAACTACGCCGATTACACGCTCGCCTTCAGCGGCGCCAATGTCGTCGTAACTCGGACGACGGGCGGTTCGAGCGTCGACACGGTCACGAACGTCGAGAAACTCCAATTCGCCGACAAGGGCGTCTACGTCGTCGGCAGCGCCGTGGGAAGCGGGTACACGGCCATCCAGTCCGCTTTGGACGCGGCGGCGGCAGGCGATGTGGTAATGATCGCGGCGGGGACCTACAGCGAGAACATTCTGATCGCTAGATCCGTCACAATTCGCGGCGCGCAAGCGGGTGTGAAGGCCACCGGCACGACTCGCACTGGTGGCGAAACTGTTATCGATGGGTTAGGAAACAGTTCGAGTTATGTTGTCACGGTAGAAGCTGACAATGTTACCATCGACGGATTGAAGGTCCATATTCGCAATCTTGCGCGTGACGGAATCAACACGCGCGTGGCGTCTGTGGCGAAGCCGGGTGACCCAACGATCGGCGCCTATCGCGTTGGAATCGCTGTCCGCAACAACTGGATTTACACCAGCGACACAACCCGCACTACCCAAGTGAATGGCATCGTGTTTGGCGAGCATGTTTCCAATAGCGCGCAGGCGATTAATGCGGAAATCGCCAATGTGACGATCGAGGACAACTACATCGACATGACGACGTCAAGCGTCGCGGCGTCACCGACCGCAACCAGTAACGTTGGCGCTCGCGGTGTCGTGTTCACGAACATGTTCCGCAACAGTAACGCATCGCTGACCTACACTGGATTGGTTGTCGATGACAACACGGTTTTCGCGACTTATCAGACGATTTTGCAAGCGCAATTGCAAACGCGGATGGTAGGCGCCACGTTTACCAACAATCTGATCGGCAACAGCCGTAGCGGTCCGAATCTGCCAACTTTGATCGGCGGAAGCGTGTTCAACAATAACACGATTCAGAATATCAATCCCGGATCGGACTATTACTCCAACCTCGCGGGAGCCTACCTTGGTGTGGTGGGTTCGACGGTGAGCGGCAACACTTTTCGGAACATCGGCGGCACCGCTGGCTTAGTGCTAAGCGGTGGCCGATCGGCCGACGCAACCTACTTCCCCCCCTCAAGCAACTCAACCGTCGCGAATAATTCATTTACCTACAACGATCAAGCTGTGTCGTCGCTTGCAGCGTACACATCGGGCGTTCTTTTGGAATCGAACACCGTATCCGCTGCCGTGAATGTCAATAGCTGGCTCACCGGGCGACAGCCAGGAACCGCCGGCGCCCAGGCGGCGTCCATCACGCTGAGCGGAAACACCTTCGTGAATGCCGGATTCAACGCCTCGCTGCGCGCGATGGCCGTCTCGCAAGAAAGCCAAGGCACCGCATTCAACCCCGTTCATGCCACGCCTAATAGCTTTAACGGCATCGCACTCACCAACAGCACGTCAAACGCCGACCTGTTCACGGTCGCGGACCAAGTCGCGGACGTGGTTGACGCGACGAATCTCGGCGCCGTGACACTCAAGTCGGGCCATGTTTTTGTGACTCCGAATAGCTTTTGGTCGCCGTCGTCAACGACTACCGCTGACATCCAACGCGCGGTCTCCGCCGCAAGCGCCGGCAATACCGTCTGGGCGAAAACGGGTAGTTACGCCGCGACCGCCGCGACAACTTCGGTGGACAACTTAACGCTCAATGTCGAAAGCGGCGTCACCGGGTTTACGGGTTTGGTTTTGGGCGGCAGTGTCGTCAACGGCACACTGGCAGGCGCCGGCGCCGCGAACCTAACGGGCAACGCGAGCGGCAACACGCTAACTGGCAACGACGCGGCGAACGTCCTGACACCGCTCGGCGGCGCCGACACGGTCAACGCCGCTGGCGGCGATGACACCATGATTTTCCAATCTCCGGGAGATTCCACCGGCGACGTGATCGATGGCGGATCGGGAACCAACACGATTCTGTTCACCAGCACCACGGCCGGCGAAACGCTGACACTTCCGTCAACGATTACGAATTTCACGACGGTCAAAATCGCCGATGCGTCCGGCACCACGACTGGCACCACCGCGTTATCGCTCGACGCGTCGGCAATCGCCGGCGGCATGACGCTCGTGGGCAATGACGGCGCCAACTCGCTCAAGGGCGGCGCTGGAAACGACACGCTGACCGGCAACGCCGGCAACGACACGCTCGAAGCCGGGGCCGGTACAAACACCATCGACGGCGGCACGGGAACCGACACCGCCGTTTTCACCGGCAACTACGCCGATTACGCGCTCGCCTTCAGCGGCGCCAATGTCGTCGTAACTCGGACGACGGGCGGTTCGAGCGTCGACACAGTCACGAACGTCGAAAAGCTCCAGTTCGCCGACAAGAGCGTCTACGTCGTCGGAAGCGCCGTGGGAAGCGGGTACACGGCCATCCAGTCC
>JBJTOW010000563.1:0-3636 GCA_046074805.1 Planctomycetota bacterium
ATCAATGCGGTCTGCCCAAGAAGATCGCGTTGGAGCTCTACCAGCCGTTCATCATTCGCAAGCTCAAGGAGCTCGGCCACGCCGACACGATCAAGAGCGCGAAGAAGATGCTCGAACGGAAAGACGAGGAAGTGTGGGATATCCTCGAGTCGGTGATTCAGAACCATCCTGTGTTGCTGAATCGCGCCCCGACGCTCCACCGGATGGGTATCATGGCGTTCGAGCCCGTGTTGGTGGAAGGCAACGCCATCCATCTCCATCCCCTGGTTTGCAAAGGCTTCAACGCCGACTTTGACGGCGACCAGATGGCCGTGCACCTGCCGCTGTCGATCGAGGCGCAGGTCGAGGCGCACACGCTGATGATGTCGACCAACAACATCTTCGCGCCTTCCAATGGCAAGCCGATCATGAGCCCGTCGCAAGACACGGTCATGGGTTGCTATTACCTGTCGGTCATGCTCCCGAATCGCAAGGGCGAAGGGATGAAGTTCGCGTCGCTGGAGGAGGCCGAGTCGGCCTACCAACACGGCGTGATCGACTTGCACGCCAAGATCCTCATACGGTTGCCGCGCGATCGCAAGCTCAAGGGCGAGGACACCAAGCGGAAGAGCAGCCAATTGGTGGAGACATCGTACGGCCGCGTGCTGTTCAACATGATGCTGCCGCGCGGGATGGACTTCTACAACCATTCGCTGCGGTCCAGCGACTTGGCTAGTGTCATTTCCGACTGCTACCAAAAGCTGGGACGCAAGGCGACCATCGAGCTGCTCGACAACATGAATCAGCTCGGATTCCGCGAGAGCACTCGGAGCGGTTTGTCGTTCGGCACGGACGACTTGTTGACGCCCGCTTCGAAGACCAAGATCATCGCCGAGGCCGAGAAGACGGTGATGAAGTTCCGCAAGCTGTACGAACGTGGCGTTATCACCGAACTCGAACGCTACAACCAGGTGCTGGACACCTGGACGCACGCTCGCGAACAGATCACGCAGGAAATGCTCCAGGCGATGGAGCACGACGATCGCGGTGGTTTTGGGTACGTGAACCCCGTGTTCCTTATGGCTCACTCCGGTGCCCGCGGTGGTATCGAGCAGATTCGCCAGTTGGCCGGTATGCGTGGTTTGATGGCCAAGCCCACGGGCGAAATCATCGAGACGCCGATCAAGGCGAACTTCCGCGAAGGCCTGACGGTGCTCGAGTACTTCAGCTCGACCCACGGTGCCCGTAAGGGGTTGGCCGACACGGCGCTCAAGACGGCTGACTCGGGGTATCTCACCCGCAAGCTCGCCGACGTGGCGCAAAACGTGGTGATCACGCTGCACGACTGCGAGACAACGCAGGGCATCACTAAGGGCGTGATCTATCGTGGCGAGAAGGTGGAAGTGAAGCTGTCGGCGGCCGTCATGGGCCGAGTGAGCCGGCAGAACATCGTGCATCCGATCACGGACGAAGTGATCGTCCGCGAGAACGAGCTAATGACGCCGGAAATCGGCCGTCGGCTCGAGGAAATGGGGCTCGAAAAGATCCAGGTCCGCAGCCCGATGACGTGCGATGCGCCGCTGGGCGTCTGCCGCTTGTGCTACGGCATGGACTTGTCGACAGGTTCGCTGGTGGAAGAAGGGATGGCGGTCGGGATCATCGCCGCTCAAAGCATTGGTGAACCTGGCACGCAACTGACGATGCGTACGTTCCACATCGGTGGAACGGTGAATACGAGCGTAGAGGAGAGCGAAACGAAGGCGAAGAAGTACGGCGTGGTTCGCTTCACCCGTATGCGGTTCCTCCGCAACGAGGAAGGCAACGACATCGTGCTGACGCGTAACGCGGAAATCTCGCTCTTGGACCCCAAGGGAAGGGAAATCGAGAAGTACGAGATCCCGACCGGCGCCACCTTGAAGGTCCAGGAAGGCCAGGAAGTGAAGGCGGGCACGCCGCTCGTTACCTGGGACCCGTTCAGCATTCCAATTCTCGCCGAAGTCTCCGGCAAGGTGCGGTTCGAAGACGTCGTCGAAAACGAGACGATGCGCATGGAGAAGGATCCAGGCGGCACGGTTCGACGCATGATCATGGAGCACAAAGGCGAACTCCACCCGCAAATCGTGCTCGAAGACGCCGTTGGCAAGCCGCTCGATGTCTACTACCTGCCAGAACGAGCCCACATCGAGGCGATCGAGGGTAAGTTCGTGTCGGCAGGTACTGTGCTGGCGAAGACGCCGCGCGAAGCCTCCGGTATTACGGATATCACGGGCGGTTTGCCGCGTGTTACGGAGATCTTCGAGGCCCGCAAGCCCAAGGATCCAGCCGTGATGGCGGAAATCGACGGCGCGGTGGAAATCCTCGGCGAAAAGAAGAAGGGCAAGCGGACAATCATCATCCGCAGCGAAAGCGGTATCGAACGCGAACACTTGGTGCCTCACGGCAAGCGGTTCCTCGTTCACGCTCAAGATCACGTGAAGTCGGGGCAGGCGCTCGTCGACGGGCCGCTCGTCCCCCACGACATCTTGCGGATCTCGGGCGAGGAGGCGGTGCAGCAATACCTGGTCCACGAAGTCCAGGGCGTGTACCGCAGCCAACGCGTGGAAATCAACGACAAGCACATCGAAATCATCATCGCCCGCATGTTGCGGAAGGTGAAGATCGAGTCGGCTGGCGACACGAATTTGCTGCCTGGCTTGGTGATGGACAAGTTCGAATTCCGCCAAGTGAATCAGTCGCTGGCGAAATGCTTGAAGATCACGCACAAGGGCGACAGCCAGTTCGAAGTCGGCACGATTGTGCCCAAGGACGTGCTTGAGCAGGCGAATTCGCATATCGAAGGCCTGGGTGGCGAAAAAGCCAAGGGCACGAAGCCCAAGTACGCCACCGCCAGCACCCAGCTGCTCGGGATCACGAAGGCGTCGGTGCAGAGCTCGAGCTTCATCTCGGCCGCCAGCTTCCAGGAGACCACGAAGGTGCTCACCGAAGCCGCGTTGGCGGGCAAGGTCGATCACCTTGTTGGCTTGAAGGAAAACGTGATTTTGGGCCACCTGATTCCGGCCGGAACCGGCTTCCGCAGCTTCCAGGATTCGGAAGTTCGGTACCGTGCCGAGGCGCTTGCCAGCTTGGGAATCACCGAACAGCAAACGCTGGTCGAGAAATTCCCCTTGCTCCAATCGGCTCCCGATACGGCCGGTACGGAGAAGCCGGTCGGCTCGGCGTTGGGCTCCTCCAACAGCAACGCTTTGGATCAATTGTTCGGCGGCGGAGCCGGGGCCGAATAGCCTTGACACCCGCCTGATTCCCGGTACCTTACGTGTTTTGAGTTTTTCCCGGCCTCACGCGGCCATCGGAACGTTTCGACGGAATAGACATGCCCACGATCAACCAATTGGTGCGTAAATCGCGTCAGCAGAAGCGCCGGTTCAGCAAGTCTCCGGTGCTCGAGAAGTCGCCCTTCAAGCAGGGTGTGTGCTTGATCGTCCGCACGATGACGCCGAAGAAACCGAACTCGGCCCTGCGGAAAATCACGCGTGTGCGCCTTTCCAACGGGAAGGAAGTCACGGTGTACATCCCGGGCGAAGGCCACAACCTGCAAGAACACTCGATCGTGCTCGTCCGCGGCGGCCGCGTTCGCGACCTCCCGGGTGTGCGGTATCA
>JBJTOW010000564.1:0-5320 GCA_046074805.1 Planctomycetota bacterium
CAAGGAGCGGCCGGAAGGTTTCCAGGGAGTAATCCGTGCCCTTTTTCGTGAATTCCTTGAAGTGAATGTTCTTGATGCGTTTTCCTAGGATCGGCACCCAATGCTCGGCGTTTTGAAACATGGAAATATTGCCGGTATCAAAATGCGTTTGCACATGCTGACTGCCGAAACTGTCGACGAACGCATTCATCTCCATCGGCGTCATCAAATAGCCATTAAAAAAGATGTTTTCGATGTTCAGTGAGACTTTAAGGTTTTGCGCCTGTTTGGCCAACTGCCCCACCGCTTCCCTCGCTCGCCGATCGCATAAGTCGTTCGGGACGGGCTCATGGTCGTTCCTCCATGGAATGTGTACAGCCCCAGGCACGACCAGCACGTTTTCCACGCCCATGTGGTGGGCCGCTTCCGCGATCTTGCCGGCCAATTCCATGCCGCGCGCACGTTTGGCGGGATCGTTGCTGCTAAGTGGATACGGCCAGAACAGGAATGAGCACAGGCCGCTGATCTCGATTCCGACTCGATCCGCCAGCGTGCGGACCGCCGCCAACTCCTTCGGCGATGCCTTGGGCGATAAATCGTTGTCTAAATCGTAGTTCAGCTCGATGCCATCGAAGCCAGCCCGTTTCGCCAACTGGAGGCACTCTTCAAGTGTCATCCGTTCGGGGTAGGGAAATGCCCAGAGATTGATCGATTTGCGCATCGCGAATCGCTTCGGCGACGCTCGCCGATCGTCGGCTTTGCCAGGAGCGGTCGGTTTGCTGGGAGTCGCCGCTTTCTCTTGGGCTATTGCAGTCCCGCTGGAATGGGGCGCGCTGGAATCGGTGGCTGCGGCCGCCCCTGCCGCCGCGGCCGCCAGGACGGTCAAGCCGGACTTGATCGCGTCTCGGCGAGCCACGGGACGGTTCTGGCCAAACGGTACCGAAAAGTTCGCCGAGGGGTTCATCGAATCACCATCATTTTGTGAGCGGGGGCTTCCGAGTCGATATACAGCGGTCCGCCGATCCGCCGGCTGTTCCCTCTGTCCTCTAGCGTAGACGGAGGAAATCCTGGGAGGCGGCGGCGAGATTCATGCCGACAGCGCGATAACCGTCGGTTGTGCAATTCTTGTAGTTCCAGATCGTTTCCAAGCAAACCGATACCGTTGTCGGATTGCCGTTCATCGCGACCCAGTTGGCGCTGATATTCTTCCACAGCGGATGGTAGTTCGGGCCCGTTACTTTAGGCCGGTTGCTCATCGGGATCAGCGGCTTGATCTTGCTGATCCTCCCATACGCGAGTTCGATGAAGCGGTCTCGCAGCACCAGCGATTCGTTCTTTTGCAAACCTGTATCGAGCACGTAGAAGAAGGTTGGATCGCCAGGCGTTGGGTTGTGCAAGTCGAGGAACAGATCCATACGTCCCTCCTGAATGAATTGCTTCACTTTGGCCATCGCGGCCGCCGTCTCTTTCCAGCGGGGCGTGTCGGACCAATCACGGTTGTGGTCATGGGGCTGGGCATCTTTGCCGCCATTGCCGGTCGCCGCGTTATCCACATCCATGATCGGCACGAGGTAGATCTCCGCGTGTTGGCGGAGCCATGCCGCCTCGACGCTGTCGCCGGTGAGCCAATCGCCGAAGCCGCGAGCGACCCAACTGGAGCCGCTTTCCCACGCGTGCTGCCGCGCTTGCACCCAAATGCCGAACCTCTTTTCACGCGGTCGGTCGCCTTCCATCACATGCAACATCGGCACCGCGCGGCCTTCGCCGGATTGGCAAAGCTCACCGGCCTTCGCATGGGTAGAAGCGGCGGCCCAACCACGGACCCATTCAGACGCCATCCGTGGCGTGCATGGCGGCCCCCAGGCGACTTGCACCGATCGAGCCCCTGGCCGGATGACGTAGACCATCGCATCATCGATCTTGGCGCCGGGCTCGCTGCGTTGCCAGGTTGTACCGTCTTCCGACCAAGTCGCCTCGCCAGGCATGGCCCAAACCGCCGACAGCGGCTTCGCGTTGGGCTTGTCGACGACGGCGGTCGAGGCCTGAAGACGCAATCGGAGCGGCTCGCCCGGTTCCACGCCGTCGACTCGAAAGTACCACCAGCAAGGCCAGCCACGCGCGGCGTCGCCTCCGGGCGTGAAAGCAATCTCCCTTGTCGTTTGATCGATGGACAGAAGCTTGATCGAAGCCCCTTCAAAGTCGCTTGCCACCGATAGCGGTTCGGCATTCGCGACGGACGTCAGTCCCGCGACCGCCACAACGGCCGCGACTACCACCGCCAAAACCCCAACAGCTGCGAAATGACCAATCCCGACCTCGCTTCTTAAAGCGGACGGAGTGGCTGGTGAGACTGTGAACCGGGATGTGGACCGAGATTCCGCTGGTGCCTTATCGCGGCCAAGGTTGAGTTGCATGGGGCACCTATGGTTTAACGCAATGATTCGCGAAGGAACAACGCCTCGACAGCGCGGGCGTAGTCGGCGTTGTCTTTCTTCGCCATTCCGTGGCCCTCGTTGGCGGCGAACACGGTCCAGACGGTCCGGCCGTTGCCCCGCACCTTGGCTGCAATCTGCTCCGCCTCAAAAAACGGTACGCGCGGGTCGTTCTTGCCGTGGATCACCAGTAACGCCGAGCGGATCCGGCCAGCGTTATTCAGCGGACTGATCCGCTCGAAGACCGCTTTCATCGCCGGGTCGCGTTCATCGCCATATTCGGCCCGCCGTAGGTCGACACGATAGGACGCCGTCCGTTCGAGAAAGGTGAGGAAGTTGCAGATACCGACGACGTCGACTCCGGCGCGGATCCGGTCGGGGAAATGCGTGAGCGACGCAAGCACCATGTAGCCGCCGTACGATCCGCCCGACACGGCCACTCGCGACGCGTCCAACTCTTCGCGAGTCGCGATCCAATCGAGCAGCGCGCCGATGTCCTTCACGCTGTCCTCGCGACGTTCGGCGTTGTCGAGCTTCAGGTACGTCTTTCCATAACCGGCCGAGCCGCGGACGTTGGGATGGAGCACGGCGAAGCCGAGTTCCTTCGCATAGAACTGCGACGCGCCGGAAAACAGCGGCTGATACTGGCTTTCGGGACCACCGTGAATGTTGATAAGAACCGGCGCCTTAGCGGCTTTGACTGCGCCGTTCGCGCCATCTTTGGCACTGTTAGCCGTCCCCGAGTTCGCCGGACGATAATAGTAAGCGGGAATCACGCGGCCGTCGAAGGATGGAAATTGGATCCGCTCAGGACGCACAAATCCGGCCGGATCGAGTCCACCAACCTCGCTGAATGTCCAGCGCGTCAATTGACCAGAAGCCAACTCCAGTGAGTAAGCGTCCGCCGGCGCCTCAGGGCGCGCCAGAGTGAAACCGAGATGCTTTCCGTCCGGTGAAAACTCGAGCCCCGCCACCACACCCAGCGGCAATGGCAAGTCGCGCCGCGGCGCTTTGCCACCAGGCAGCCAATACAACCGGCTGGCGCCGTCTTCGTTGGTCGTAAACGCCACGTCTCCAGTCCGCGTGTCGACATCCAGTTCGTCGATGTCCCAGGGAAGATCTTGGGTCAACCATTCGTAGGCACCGGTCGCGAGATCCACCCGCGCGAGACGGCGAAATTCGCTGTCGGCGTCCGTCGCCAGAAACACCGACCGACCGTCGGCTGCGAAGGCGAACGGCCCGAAGGCGGCTGCCGCCTCGCTCGGCCGCGGCAAGTCTTCGCGGCGGCCCGATTCGACATCCAGCAACGCTGGATAGCTTTCGTTGATCGAAACGTAACGCGAGACCAACAGCTTCTTGCCGTCGGGCGACCAGTCGGCCGCTCCCCAGGTCTGCCGATCCACAGGCATCAATAGCCGGGGCGGGTCGGCTGAACGCGGATCCGCGATATACAAATCCATGTCGCGGCCGTTGCGTTGATTGCTGGAAAACGCCACTAACCGGCCGTCGGACCGCATCGTTTGAAGATTGTTGCGCGACTTGCCATCGGTCAACCGAGTCACTCGAAACCGCCGCGGTTCAAACAGATGCAACTGGTTATTCTCATTGCCACCCGTGTCCATCGAAAGCAAGATCGCTTCGTCCACTATCGCGGCGCCACCGCCTGTGATGCGACCTTTTCCGTCAGAATTTCCGTTACCGTTTGCGTTTCCGTTACCGTTACCGTTTCCTTTCTCTGGGCCGCCACCAACGCCGTTGGCCGTCTCTGCGGGGAGAAACGAGCCCGTGGCTGGCTCATCGAAGAAAGTCAATTGCTCGCGGCGTCCCTCGGGCCGTCGCACGCGATGCAACTGCGAAGAATTGCCAAACCGCGTTGTGATCAAAATCCCGTCGCCAGATGGAGACCAACCACGGAAGACGGCGGAACGCACATTCTGGTACTGGGCCAGCTTCGCGAATAGCTCGGGCGGAACCACCGGCACCTGGGCCGTTTCAATCGCCGCGGGCTTTCTTGGATCGACCACCGAAGGTTCGGCTGCCACAACTCGCGACCCCGTCACGGTCCCGAAGGCGGCCATGACGATCACGAGCGCGAGCGCCATGCGGCAGTTCCCGAACATCGCGAACCGCGACGTGCGGCGGATGGCTCGACGGTAAAAATGTCGAGCGGTGTTTGAACCAAGACACCCTTCGCGGACCCTTAACGTCCGTCGACCAAGAAACCGATCCATCGGAGCAACCTTTCTGAGTGGCGGCGCACGTTAGGCCAACAATTGCGGGATGATCTTCGGATCCTCGACGCCGGTGAGGCGTTGATCGAGCCCCAGGAATTTGACGGTGAATCGAGCGTGGTCGATGCCCAGGCAATGGAGCAGCGTGGCGTTGATGTCGTTCACGTGCGCCGGACTTTCGACGACGTTGTAGCTGAAGTCGTCCGTTTCGCCGTGGACAACGCCACCCTTGATACCGCCTCCCGCCATCCACATGCAGAAATTCCGAGGATGGTGGTCGCGGCCGTAGTTGTCTTTCGCCAATTTGCCTTGCGAATAGACGGTGCGGCCGAATTCGCCACCCCAAACCACCAAGGTGCTGTCGAGCAGGCCGCGACGGTCGAGATCGGCCAGCAAGGCGGCGATAGGCTGATCGGTGTCCTCGCACTGCGACCGCAGATCACGGGGCAGATTGCCATGCTGGTCCCAACCGCGGTGCAGAATCTGCACCGCGCGCACGCCCCGCTCGACCAGCCGACGGGCCAGCAAAGCGCTGGCTGCGAATGTGCCGGGCCGCTCCACGTCGGGGCCGTACTCGTCCAGCGTCGCGCGGGTTTCGTCGGCGATTCGAGTAAGCTCGGGAACGCTCGTCTGCATGCGGAACGCCATTTCATACTGAGCGATCCGCGACTGCGTTTC
>JBJTOW010000565.1:0-5848 GCA_046074805.1 Planctomycetota bacterium
TTGCCGAAGTCTTTGTGACGGTCGAGGGTCCAGACCACTCTTTTCGACTTTGGCTCCAATTCGATCAACAGCGGTTGTCCCGGTCCGGCATGGCAGTTGCCGATCACGTAGTGCCCGTTGGGCAGCACTTCGATCGTTGTGACCCATGCCAGAACGATCTTGTCGAGTTCGCGTTGGCCGACCTTCCAAACCACTTTCTTATCGGGCGTCACTTCGATCACGGAATGGCCGTTGCCGGTCGTCATCAGCGTGTTGCCATTGGGTAGCCTCACCGCGGCGAAACATTTGTTGCCATACGCCTCGGGACCATGCCCACCCTTAGGCGTGCCGCCAAACAGCGGCACCTCATATTCCCAAATCACCGACCCTGTCTTCGCATCGTACTCTCGCACGGTGCCATCGCCCTCATGGCAAACGAGGTAATTGCCGTTGGCGATTCTGCGAGCCAACCGGGTGTCGGTGTGCGCATTCGGGTTCTTTACGGTCAACTTCCGCTCGCTCAACAACTCTCCCTGGCGATTGACTTCGATGATCCGAGCCGCTCCCGACTCGGCAATCATCAACCGATCTTCGCCCAGCGGCTGAAAGGCATGGACCTCAATCCTTTTTCCTTGGTTGCCATTCTGTGTGGCCGAATCATACGACCAGACAACCTGTTTGGTTTTCGGATCGATCTCCGCCACCTTGGCAGCACCGTGCTGAACCACAATGTGGCCGTTCTCCAAAACCCAGATATCGTGGATTCCACCCCAGGGCATCTCCCACTCGATCCTCCCATCCCGATCGACAATCACCAAGCGGTTCCCGCCCTGCAACAAGACACGCTGCTGCGCGGACGCCGAAGTCGCTCCGCCAAGTGTCCCGGTAAACAAAGCGAGCAACATGGCGAAGGGCAGCGTCGCTTGCCGAATTGCCACGGCGGGGACACGAAACGAGTTGCCATGCATCGATGGAAATCCTGTGGCAGAAGTTGATTCGGAATGAAACATAGAGTCACCTTATTTTTGGGATTCAACAATTTCGGAATGCCGCCCGAGCACCATTTTGTACGACGGACTTCCTAGTCCGTCGCGTTGCGGGTCCTCGACGGACTGGAAGTCCGTCGTACAAAGTATTCACGGTGCGTTGTACAACGTCGCTTCACCGCGCCTAATGGCGACCCTCGCCTGATGGCGCTGGAGTCGCTTTCTTACGCATTGTCGGCTGTCATTCCGCGAGCGACACGCAGACGATTTCTTGGTCATTGCGGGCGACCATGCGGCGGTCGGCGAAGGCCGGATGGCTCCAGACGACGGGCCGTCCGAAAGCTTCGTTGGTCGGAGCCAAGATGCGAGCCCGGTCGAGCTCTTCGTAGCGGTCCGCGGTGAGCCGCGCGATGATTAATTCCCCCGTTTCACTCATTAAAAACCATCGGTCGGCGTTCCGCACAATGAAGCAAGTGCCAGAACTGCCGAAACGGGTACCGGTCGTCGGTTTGAACGTCTCCCACAACCGTTTGCCAGTTTTTAGGTCGACCGCGCGGAAATGCCCTTGTTGGCACGCTCCGTAAAGCACTCCTTGGTCGTCGACCATCGGAGCCGCGCACGTTGGGTAGACCGCCGTTTGGTTTGTGCCGCGCCACAGTTCGGTCGCTGCCGGTTTGTCGCTCGCCAACCGCAAGGCCATCGCCTTGTTGCCGATACCGCCCGCGAACAGCAGGTCTTGGTGTTTGACCGGCATCTGGATCGACATCCCATACTGCGGTTCGAGTTTTTCCGACCAGAATAGTTTGCCGGTTTCCGGATCGAGGCTGTTGAGCGCCTGCGGGTGCCAAATCAGCAATTGGCGGCGTCCGCCCGCTTCGATAATCGACGGTGGACAATAGCCGAGTGACGGAGCGTCGAGGGCCCGCCAAAGTTCCTTACCGGTGTCTTTGTCGAGCGCCACCGCGATGCTCCCCGAGCCGCCGGCGAGCGTGATCAGCTTTTGTCCATCGATCAAAGGATGGGCGGAATAGCCCCAGATCGGCGTCTCGGCTTTGTATTCGGCAGCGAGGTTTCGCGACCAAACAACTTTGCCGGTACGCGACTCGAGGCATGTCAGGTGCCCCTCGGCGCCGAGAACGTACACTTTCCCGCCTTGCACTGTCGGCGTCGCTCGCGGGCCGGCTGGATACGAGATGCGGTACGTCACTGGGTAGTCGTGCGACCAGACGACTTTACCGGTGGTGAAGTCGATCGCAAGGACGCGTTCCCGTCCGGCGAGATCGCTGCGGGTGCCTGGGTCGTTCGCCCGCGCGCCGTCGGTGGCGAAGTCCGTGACGAAAACCATTCCATCCGCGACCGCTGGGCCGGCATAGCCTCCCTTGATCGGAGCTCGCCAGAGCACCTTTGGCCCGCCAGTGGGGAATCGCGCGAGGACCCCCGTCTCGCGCCACACGCCGTCACGTTGGGGACCTAGCCACTGTGGCCAGTCGTCGCCATAGGTGGCGGCCGATGCCCCGCATAACGCCCCAAGGACGGCTAAAAACACCGCATTCGGAGAGATCCAACGAATGGGCATGGTCAAGTAGCGATGGTGGGGCATGCGAAGATCTCCGGCGGCGGATACTCGAAAACGCGGCTCGTGGCGGATTATAGACCCACCACCGGGCGTTTGGTTGCCAGCGGCGGCCCGCCTTTCTACGATTAGCCCTATGGAATGCATCAAGTCTGTGACGTTGACAGGGGCGAATCGATGGGCCGGCATGTCGGTGCTGGAGGTCTACGTCGACTGTGGCGACCGACGCGTATGGGAGACGTTTGGCGAAACCACGCCGCGGTCGCGTTTGCGACTGTTGGTAACGCGGCTTGATCGCTTGGCCCGGGACGCTTCGCGGCTGGCACGGCAGGAGGAAACTCGAGGCGTCTCGCTGGGACGGCGGCTGCTGGCGGGACTGGATAGTCGCTTACCGTTGCCCGACATCCTGCGGCTGCTGACCCAATTGTTGCAGGCCACGGCCGGGCTGTCGTTGCCCGAGGGATGGACGGCGGAAACGGACGAACCGCGGGTGTATCTGCTCGCTTTGCCGATCGAAACGGCCTGTCTGGGCGCCGCCAGCCTGGAAGCCGCCCTGGAATTGTGCCGGGCCTCGCTGTCGGGCGAAGAGATCGACGCGGCGGTTGTCTGCCGCCGGCTGGTCGATCTAGCCGACGATGTGCGGCTGGGACCAAGTTCCCGGGCGATCGTGAAGGCGGCCAGTGAGCGTGGCGTGATGTACCGCCGGCTCAATACGGGCAGCCTTGTGCAACTGGGCGAAGGCGCCCGGCAGCGGCGTATTTGGACGGCGGAAACCGACGCGACCAGCGCGATCGCCGAAAGCATCGCCCAAGACAAAGAGCTGACCAAACGCCTACTCCGCGCGGTCGGAGTGCCCGTTCCGTTCGGCCGGCCTGTCACCGACGCGGAGGATGCCTGGAAAGCGGCCTGCGACATTGGCTTTCCAGTCGTCGTCAAACCGCGCCGAGCGAACCACGCCCGAGGCATCTCTCTCAATCTGACCACTCGGGACCAAGTCCTGGCGGCGTTCGACTGGGCGGTCAAGGATGGCGACAACACGGGTGTCATGGTCGAACAGTACGCACTGGGACAAGCCCACCGGCTGCTCGTGGTCGGCCAACGGCTGATCGCCGCCGCGCGGGGGGAAAGCGAGTTCGTCACGGGCGATGGCCGGTCCACAATCCGCGAACTGGTGGAACAGGTGAATCGCGACCCGCGGCGCGGAGAAAACTACACTGATCAACTGACGCTGCTGAAGTTGGACGACGCCGCCCTCCTTGAACTCGGCAAGCAGGGACTCGATGCCGACGCGGTACCCGTCGCGGGTCGCCGGGTCCTCATTCAAGCCGTTGGCGACTTGACGACCGATTGCACGGCGGATGTGCATCCCGCGAATGCCGCGAAGGCGGTGCTAGCGGCGCGGGTTATCGGCTTGGACATCGCCGGCTTGGATGTGGTGGCGCAAGACATCCGCGAACCGCTCGAGGACCAACGAGGCGCCATCCTGGAAGTTAATGCGGGCCCGTCGCTGGCGATGCACGTCGCGCCGTTGCATGGGCGGCCTCAGCCGGTCGGATCGGCGATAGTCGACTTGCTCTATCCGGCCGGGGCCAGTTCGCGCATTCCGCTGGTGGCGGTGGGCGGCAATGGTCGCCGGCCCCGAATCGCGTTCGCGTTGGCGGAATTGCTCGCGGACTTCCATGCCGAATCCCATCGCGGCGTTGGCCTGGGAACAACGGAGGGACTGTTCGTCGATGGGGCTCGCCTTGCTTCCCCAAGGTCCACCGACCGCGATCAATTGGAAGCCTTGCTGCTGCATCCGGTGATCGAGTGCGCGATCTGGGAAAGCCGTCCGGACGAGGCCGCCCGCAGCGGACTGGGATACGAACGGTTCGACATCGCGGTCGTTAGCGACTTGCCCGGCTCGCCCCGCAGCGATGACTCGGACGATGGCGAGCACGTTGCCGGCGAGTCGGCTCAGGAACTGCGGGACGGATGCCTGGCGCTGGCCCACGCAGTGCCGCCAACCGGCCACTTGGTTTTGCCGTGGGATTCTCCGCTGGCCCGGCCGCTGGCCCGAGCCACTCGCGGCGCCCGCGTGTTCTTCGGCGAATCGTTGTCTCCCGAATCGATCGCGACGGCGATCCGGGGCGGCGGCTGGCTCGTGACCACTCGTGTTGAACACGATGGATTGAACGATTCGAACAACGTCTTGGCTGGCGATTTGAACCATCCCGCGAACGGCGATCAGAGCGCTGCGGCCGTTCGCGTTGTGTTCGCGCGTTCGGAAGGCTGCGAGGAAGGCTGGGCGCCGCTTGATCGTGACGATGGACTGACGCTCGGCGAGCGGCTAGCTGTGTGGGCAGCGGCTTGGGCGGCTGGCATGACGCTGGAAACGATCCTGAAAACGATCATTGACAAGGGGAAGCTACGATGTCCGCAGCGGTGATCGAAGTCGATGGATTGCGTAAAACCTATCGAGAAGGCTGGATTCGCCGCCGGTCGCTGGAAGTGCTCAAGGGACTGTCGTTCACTGTCGGGCCCGGTGAAATCTTTGGATTATTGGGCCCCAACGGCGCGGGCAAGACGACGTTCATCAAAATCCTGCTGGGGATCGTTCGTGCGTCGGGAGGCACCGCGACGCTGCTGGGACATGCGGCGGGAAGCCGCCGCGGTCGCCGGCAGGTCGGTTACTTGCCGGAGAACCTACGGATCGCGCGGCATCATACGGGCCATTCAGCACTCGACTACTACGGCTGGCTAAGTGGCTTGCCGCTGCGGGTCGTTCGCTCGCGGGCCAGCGAACTGTTACCACTCGTCGGATTAGCGCAGCGGGCGAGCGATCCGGTGTCCAAGTATTCGAAAGGAATGCTCCAGCGATTGGGGCTCGCCCAAGCGCTGCTCCACGATCCACAATTGGTGATCCTCGACGAACCGACCGACGGACTCGATCCGGTTGGTCGATCGCATGTTCGCAACGTGTTGCAGCAGCTAAAACAACGCGGCAAAACGGTCTTCGTCAACAGCCACATTTTGCAGGAGGTCGAGTTGATCTGCGATCGCGTCGCGATACTCGATAAAGGCCTGCTGCGATATGTGGGGCCGGTACACGAGGCGGCGTTGCGGATGGCAACGATCGAAGCAGCCTCGGAATCGGCGTCACGCGGGCTGGGCGCGAACGCCGGTCGGGAATCGAACGCGGTCTCGGGATCGCAAACCGATTCCCTGGGAGCGGGAAACGCGGCGGGCAGTTGGAGCGGCGATCTACCGGTTGGCACAGTTGGTTCGACCGGCGTGGGCCGCGCGGTAGTCTCGCCAACCAACGGCGGAG
>JBJTOW010000566.1:0-5652 GCA_046074805.1 Planctomycetota bacterium
CTTCGCGAAGTACCGCCATTTGGCGGCGGAGCTTGACTCGCTGGTGGATCAACCGGCCGAACGCGAGAAGTATCTACAACTGGTCGCACGCGGTCTGCGTGGCGCCGGGGACGCGGCTGGTGCTTTCGAGATTCTCATCAAGCTTCATGATCTCGCCGCTCAACGCCGTCCGGACTCGGCGAGCACGAGCGAATCGGTGTCACCGCGCCACGCGGTCCGCCGTGACCGTTTGGTCGCGGCCGAACTCGGTAGGCTGTACCGCGAAGCCAGCGAGGCCGACCGGCCGCGGTTCGACGCCGCGATCGCCGAACGGCGCGACGCCGTCATGCGGCTTGACAATATTCCGGCCTTGCGGCAGTTCATGAGCAATTTCGCCTTCCATCCATCGGCTCGGTTAGCACGCCTGCGGCTCGCCCGCAAGCTGACAGCCGCTCAATCTTATCTGGAGGCTGAGCTACTTTTGGCCGCGTTGGAACGCGATCCCGAGCCTGCTGTGGCCGGGGCCGCCGTTGCCGCCACCGCCGAGTTGCTGCTGGCCAGCCGGCAATTGGAATTGGCGGCAAGCTACTACGCGCGGCTCGGTTCGCAGTTCGCCACTGTTCCGTGTCTTGATGGAAAAACCGGCAAGGAACTGTCGGAGGCGTTCGGGGCCGGGACCGAAACAAAATCTGCCTGGAATCGCGCGGTCAATGGATGGCCGTCCGGCAAAGTGGAAGTGGTGGAGAAGGAGAACAGCGGATTGCAAAACGCCAACTATGGCCGCGCGTCGCTGGCCACGTTCCGCGAAACGGCCGGCGCGTTCGCGCCGGGCACCACGCTTGTTTTCGACCAGCAAAAAAACTACTCGCTCGTGTGCCGTGACGGCTTGGGCAACGAAACGTTCCGCTCGACGCTCATTCGGCCCGACGGCGGTTTTTCCCCCTACTACTTCGGAATTCCGCAGTCGATCCACGCGCGGGCGGTTGGACAGCTGGTCTGTGTCCACATGGGTACGGAAGTCGTGGCCTTTAGCACCATTCCGTCCGCCGATCGCGCCGAGGGCGGGATTCGTTGGCGGGTGGAGACGGTCATGCGGCTTGGCGACAACGATCAAAACGTGCGAACTCGGGTCCGGATGAACAGTTCCGCCTGGGGCGGCATGCGAGCGACCATCAGCGACAACGCCGATCGGCCGATCAGCCCGCTCGGACCGGTGCTCGCCAACGGCGTTTTCGTGATGAAGCAATCCGAACTGATGTGCCTAGATCCGTTGACCGGCGAGCTCATTTGGAATCGGCTCGATATGCCTGCCGGTAGCGAGCTGTTTGGCGACGAGGAAGTGCTGGTCGTCGCGCCGATTGATGGCAAGGAGTTCATCGTGCTGAGCGCGATCGACGGCCAGGAAATCGCCCGCCGCCCGATCACGCCCGGTGAGCAACGTTGGGCGACTTGTGGACGCCGTGTGCTTGGCTGGACCGGTGGCGATGGCCAGCGCAAGGTGCGGCTGTACGATGTTTTGAGCGGTAAGTCGCTGTACGAGGGCGATTTCGCCGCTGGCAGCCGAGGCGCGTTGTTCCATGATCGCGTGATGGCCGCCGTCCAGCCTGATGGTCTCATGCGGATGGTGTCGCTGGTCGACGGCCAAGTGCTTGCTGATCAGAAATTGGAAGCCGAACCTTCGCTCAACCTGATCGTGTTTCAGGAGACGGCGGAGGGCTTTTTGCTGGCCGTCGTGGGCCCGCCCCGAAGCAACATGCCGAATCAAACCGATGTGGTGGGCGGCTCGGCGAACAGTCAAATGATTCACGGCCGAGTCTACCTATTGGACCGGTCGACGGGAAAACCTCGGTGGGCGGCGCCAGCGGCGATCGAGCACT
Source organism: Planctomycetota bacterium (assembly GCA_046074805.1). Classification (GTDB taxonomy): domain Bacteria; phylum Planctomycetota; class Planctomycetia; order Pirellulales; family Pirellulaceae; genus CAIXSC01. Next base: position 1,857 of record JBJTOW010000566.1, read on the forward strand.
TTGGCTTGTTAATGGAACAGCCCACTCAAAGTCCGCTGCTGGTTTTCATGCGTAAGGGAGGCCGCAACGCCCAGCAGTCGGCCCTGCTGGTGCTGGACAAACGCGATGGCCGGGTCGTGTTCCAAAAAGAGGACATTCCGGTAGCGGCGAATTTCAGCGAGGTGGTGGCCAGGCCCGAGGCGAACAAGCTGTTCGTCACGATGGGGGCCCGCAATTTTGAATTCACCATGACCGATTTGCCGGTGCCACCCGCGCCGCCAGCCAAGGTCGGAGCGGCGTCCGCCAGCCCGAATGAAACCGCCGTTCGAGTCCTCAAATCGATCTTTGGCGCAATCTCCCCGACCGCGGTCCCTACGCAGGGATCAAGGAGCGGCGACGGAAACAACTCGGCGAACAGCCGTGTCGCGCCGCGATGAAGGTTTCCAATTCGCTTCGCGAGTACTTTGACGAACGCGTCGCCGAGGTGATTGAATCGCTTCCGGACGATGTTCGCGCCGTGTTGGATCGAGTTCCACTGCTTGTGGAGGATCGTCCAAACAAGCGGATCATGATAGAACTTGACGCCGACGACCCGGACGAAGTCCAAGGACTGTACACGCACCAGCCGCCCACGATTCATCTTTTTCGTCGCGGGCTATTGTTGATGTCGACCAAAGCCGATCAACACATCGACGAAGAGGGACTGAGGAACGAGATCCGCGTCACCATTCTTCACGAGGTGGGCCATCATCGCGGGATGAACGAGGGCGAGGTCGACGAGTTGGGCTACGGTTGAGAATTGGGCTACGGTTGAGAGTTGAGTTGAACGCGGCGGGACGGTCCTCCTTCGCGTTGTGGCAACTGTGAATGCCAACGAGTCGCGTGGGAAACGTGGGAACCGTCGGCTGGGAGGCGCGTTGTGGAGACGCGCACCAGCGTTGGAAGGGGCAAGCGGCGGCCACAGACGCGAGTTCACCGTTGTCGGCGCGGGCGGATGGGCGAAAAATGCGAAAATTCCCGTGAAAAAACGGCTTTTCCGGCTAAGGGACCGGTTGCAATTTGAGCGATCATCGATTTAAACATGCCTTTCCTTGGGGCTAATCCAAGGGCAGATTCTTGTCTTGACACCACTAGGAGGGTGTATTCCATGGCGAAAGGTGAAGTGAAGAAGGGGCCGACGAAGTCGCAGTTGTATGCGAACTTGGCCGAATCCACCGGTTTGTCGCGCAAGCAAGTCGCGGCGGTGATGGACGGACTGACGGCCGAAATGGCGGCGACCTTCAAGAAGAAGATCACCGACTTCACGATTCCCGGTTTGGCGAAGGTGACGGTGGTTCGCAAGCCCGCAACGAAGGCTGGCCAGCGCCCCAATCCGTTCAAGCCTGGCGAGATGATGGAAGTTAAGGCGAAACCGGCCCGCAACATCATCCGTGTTCGTCCGCTCAAGGCGCTCAAGGACATGGTCTAAGCGCTTCGAGTGCGACGCATATCGCGGGCCGTGGCCCTACCCTCCGGGGAGGCTTGCGGCCCTTTTTTTCGCGCCGGGCCGGTGAAATCGGCACGTGCCTAACTGGTTTCCGTTCCACCTTCTTTCGCCGCGGTTCGCCGCGTTGTTCCACTATGGCCGCTGGAGTCGCGTCGGTTCGCGAGTCGTTGGCCGGCCTGTTTTTGCCGCTGGCGGTGGCCGTCGCCCTGGCCGCTTTTGCAGGCAATTCGCTGCTGTGCCGAGTCGCGCTGCGGCCGAGCGCGGCGGCCAACCAGCGATCTTCGGCGGCGTCCACGGCAGCGTTGCCGGTTGACTCGTTGCCGGTTGACTCGTTGCCGGTTGACTCGTTGCCGGTTGACTCGCGGTCGGCCAATCCGCCACTGGATCGCGAATCCAATGGCGCGGTTGGAACGCGTCGGAGCGGCGCGGTTCGCGTCGGGGAGGGACGGGCGATCGACCCCGGGACGTTCACGATCGCGCGTCTTTGGGCGGGAGCGCTGGTGCTGATCGCGGTGGCGGTGTTCCGCAGGCCGCGATCGCCGTGGACGGTCATCGGTGGCTCGTGGCCAGCAGCGGTGGCGTTGTTCGTGTACGCGGCGGCTTTTTCGTTCGCTTACACGCGGTTATCCGCCGGCACGGGGGCTTTGCTGCTCTTCGGAAGCGTGCAGTTGACGATGCTGGCCGGTGCGCGGTGGCGGGGCGAGCGTTTTCGAGTCGCCGATGCGGCAGCGGCCGTGCTGGCTGGAGCGGGCGTGGCGGTATTGTTGGCCCCAGGCGTTTCCGCCCCGCCGCTGGCGAGCGCGGCGTTGATGGTATCGGCGGGAGTCGCCTGGGGCGTGTATTCGCTGTTGGGACGCCGGCTCGGCGGCGATCCGATCGCGGCGACGGCGGGGAATTTCGTGCGGGCGGCAGTGCCAGCGGCCATCTTGGCGTTGGTGATCGTCGTTGTCTCCGGAATGGATCACCGAGCCGTCGCCGATTGGCCGGCGCTCGGGCGGTTCCAGTGGCATGCGGAGCCGCGCGGTTGGATGTTCGCCGTGGTTTCAGGGGCGCTCACGTCGGGACTTGGCTATGTGGTCTGGTACGCGGCGTTGCGTAAGCTTGCCGCCAAGACGGCCGCCCTGCTTCAGTTGTCCGTGCCGTGGCTCGCGGCGGCGGGTGGAGTGGTGTTCCTTGACGAGCGTCCGACGTTGGCCATGTTTATCGCCGGTCCCTTGATCGCCGCCGGGGTTTGGTGCGCCGTTCGCCCAACGGCGCCGGCAACGCCGCTTGGCCAGGCCCGCTGAGATAGGCAATCAGATCGCGGGTTTGTTCGAAGGCCAATTTTTCGAGCAATCCCTCGGGCATCAGCGACAATGGCGATACGGTTCGGCGAGCGATTTCGCCCCGAGGAATGACCACCTTGTCGTTGGCCGTTTGCAGCGTCAACGCAGTGGCCGTCTCACCCGCCGCCATCCCCGAGAGCGTGCGGCCGGATTCGGTTTCGATCACAAGCAATTGAAAATCGCGTGAAACGGCGGCGCTGGGGTCGACGAGGTTTTCGAGGAGGTAATCGAGATTGAAACGCTGGGCGCCCGTTAAATCGGGACCGACCGCTTGGCCGGCGTCAAACAGCCGGTGGCAGTTAGCGCAGTGGGTTTGGAAGAGCAGGCGGCCCGCCGAGCGGTCGCCGGCCTTGATCGTGGTGGCCGTGAGTCGCTTCTTGAGATCCGCGATAGTACGGGCTCGGTCGGTAGGCGTGTTGCGGAGTTCACCCCAAACCTGGCGCAGTCGTTGCGAGACGGTGGGATCCCGCAAACTGGCGATCTGCCGAGCGGCGAAAGCTGTCAAGTCTCCACGGGGGATCCGGCCAGCTTCGATGGCGTCCAGGAGCGCCAGCGACCAAGCGGGACGGGCGGCTAGAGCGAGAATGGCGTCGCGGCGAGCGTCGGCGCCCCATCGCGGGTAGCGTTCGAGGATCGCCTTCGCGGTGCCCGGATGGTTGAACTCGGGCAAGCCCCGCAAAACGGCCGACTGCAGAGTCGGCGTCGAAACGGATTCCGACAAGACGTTTAACAGCAGATCGGCCGTGTCGTCCGCGCGCTTGGCCAGGAGCGCCGCGATTGCCTGTTCCCGCCGTACTGGGTCGGCGGTCCGGTCCCCTGCCCGCTGTCGCAGTTGGGCGAGAGCGGCAGAATCGTTGAAGACCAAAGCGACACGCTCGGCCAAATCGACGATCGCTAGATTTGCATCGCGGCCCCAGCGCGCGAAGGCGGCGGCCCACGATTTGGGGGCCGCCGCTGACCGGCGACCGGCGAGTCCTTGGAGCACGCCTTCGAGCGAGTCGCGAGC
>JBJTOW010000567.1:0-3023 GCA_046074805.1 Planctomycetota bacterium
AGCAGCATCTGGAACGGCACCATCGCCTCGTAGTCTTCCACAAAATCGCCGACCAGCAGTAAAACTCGCTTGCTCATCGCGGTGATGCTCTCGAAAGGTTAGGCGACGCGTTTCTTCAACCGATGGTGTTCGCGGGCGCGGCGTTCCACTTCCGCCGTGGTCACTCGGGCGAAAGCCGGTCCCCGTGGCGTTTCCACTTCCTGGAACACAACCGATTGCGGATGAAGCATCCGCGGAACGTAGGCCCAGGCGTGCAAGAGCGATTCTGCGTCTTGGTCGGCCGCGACCAGCAACAAGTCGATGTTGCTAAGGTTGTTGGCGACCCGGCTAAGCGCCGAGTAGGGATCGCCGGGAACCCACTGGGCCTTCACGCCTAACGGCCGCAGCACGGTGAACGCCTCTTTCAGCGACATGCCCGGCGTTCGCGGATCTCGCGCTTCGAACAGGTCGATCCCTGTGTAGCGGATCTCGGCGGCGGGTAGGTGGTGCGTCAGCAGCTCCAACATGCGCTGCGTGCGCATCGCCTGCCCAACGCCAATCTCCACGATCGAGCGGGGGCGATGATCGTAGACCCACTTCAAGATCTCGCGATCCGAAGCGGGTTTCGACAGCCGAGTCAGAAACAGGTAGCGAGCGTACTGAGCGGCACTCACGTCGCATTCCTTTGCGGCATGCGTGAAACGATCGACATAACCCTAGCCTGTTACTTCGGACGGTCGGGGCGAATGGGTCGAGCACTCCGATTGTGCCGCGTTTAACCTGCGCAAACGCTACATGTTGCCTGGCGATCTCATTGCCCCAACCTACCGGCCAATTAAAGTGCAGCTAACGACTGGCACTTAACAGGCGGAGCGTTTTTCCGAGTCGCCGGTCGGGTTCGCGGAGCGCGGGCATGCACGCATTCGACAGTCTCGGTGGATCGCCGAGCGTTCCTTCGGGCCGCAATCGCGCCCGGCGGCGCGCGACGCCCATGGTGGAAAGGATGGAAGCCAGGGTCTTGCTGGCCGCCAACGTGAACGGGGGCGGCGCTCACCCCGCTCGACCGGCCTTCGAAGGAGTTGCCGTGTGCCTTCCGGCCGTCGGTGCTACCGATTTCGGCCAGGGATCCCTTACGTCCGAAACTCAAGTCATGCCCGCATCCCTAGAGCCGACAGCCAACGGACATTCGATTTTGTCCGCCGCGGACCGCGTTTGGTTCGCGAACCGAAGGCTCACCGGGAAAGGCCAGATCGTCGCCGTCATCGATAGCGGCATCGCCTATCGCCATGAGGCGTTGGGGGCCAAGCTTGGGCCGACCGGTCGCGTCGTGGGAGGGTTTGATTTCGCCGAAAACGACGCGGACCCGAACGACGATGGACCGGCCGGCTACCACGGCACGCATGTGGCCGGAATCGTGGGTGGCCAGGATGGCGGCCGGTCGGGAATAGCGCCGGAAGTCGCGTTCGTCGCTCTGCGCGTGTTCGATGATCAAGGGATGGCGCGGCCCGAGTGGATCGAGTCGGCGTTGCGGTGGGTGATCGACCATCGGACGGCGTTCGCTTGGCCGATTACGACCGTGAATCTATCTTTGGGCGCCTTGGGGGAAAATGCGGAGCAATCGCTCCGGGCGGTGTTGGAAGATGATTTGCGGCGGCTACGCGATGAAGGCGTCTTTGTGGCGGTCGCGGCGGGCAATCGGTTCGGCGCGAAGTCCCAGGTCGGCGTTGGCTACCCGGCGTCGAGCGTTTGGGTGACTCCTGTGGCCGCCGTCGATAGCTCGGGGCAATTGACCGGGTTCAGCGAACGCCAAGCGGGCATTCTGGCGGCGCCGGGCGAGTTGATTCGAAGCACGGTTCCCGACTTTCTCACGGGATCGGACGGGCGAAACAACGACTACTGGGCGACTAGCGGCACGAGTATGGCCGCTCCACAGGTGGCGGCTACCACGGTGCTGGCGCGACAAGCCTGGATCCGAGCTGGGCTGGGCGAACCCACCGTGGCCCAGTTGGAACAAGCACTACGCGCGGGCGCGGACACGCGGGTCGACGCCGTGACCGGAATCGAATTCGCGATGTTGAACCCCAAACGGACGATCGAGTGGATCGAAGCGCGGGCAGGCGGCACGGCGGCGGGCGACACGGGATTCCAAACCGCGACGACAGCCGTTGCCGCGTCGACGCGTGCGGGCGAGGGCCCCACAGCGGAGTCGATGAACTTCGCGAGCGATTTTGACGATGGCTCGCCGCTGTTCCGCGTACCCCGAGTTCGCATCGCTCAGTTTCCGGCGTCGGGCGGTTCGAATTCGCTATCGCGGACGATCCAGGTCGGAGACGGCCAGTCGGCTGTGGTGCCCACGTTTGTGGTCGGCCCCGCGACAGTCGCGAGCGAGCTGGAAGACGCTTCGCGGCCTGACAGTGGCGCCGCCGAGGAGCGGATGCGGGCGATCGACTTGGTCCTGAGCATGCTGGGGCGTCAAGTAGGCCGGTAAAGGCACACGTCAACCGCCCACCTCTCGAATCGTCGCCTGCCACTCGTCGCAGTGATTAGCGGTCGGCGTAATGCTCGCGGTACCAGGCGACAAAGCGGGCGATACCATCATCGATCGACGTGGCGGGTCGAAAACCGGTCAGCGTTTCCAGCGCGTGGCTGTCGGCGTGGGTTTCCGGAACATCGCCGGGCTGGGCGGGTAACAATCGCAGTTCGGCGCGGCGTCCGAGGCATTTTTCGACGGCGGCGATGAAGTCGAGCAGCGGCACCGGCGCATGGTTGCCGATGTTCACGACGCGGTATGGGGCAGCGGCGGCGGCTGGATGCGGATGTTGGCTGTCCCAGGTCGGATTGAGCGTCGGGACTAGGCGCATGACTCGGAGCGTGGCTTCGACCACATCGTCGACGTACGTGAAATCGCGGCGTTGCTGGCCGTGGTTGTAGACGTCGATCGGTTCACCTCGAAGGATGGCGCGGGTGAATTTGAACAGCGCCATATCGGGGCGGCCCCAGGGGCCATAGACCGTGAAGAACCGCAAGCCGCTGGTGGGCAGTCC
>JBJTOW010000568.1:0-4262 GCA_046074805.1 Planctomycetota bacterium
GGTTTGGACTTTCGGCGGCTAGCGCCGTGTCCGTTCTTGATTTTCGAGGTGCTCAGGACTTCCTGGTCCGTCACAACGCTTGCCACGCGCTTGCCGCGCGATGGACGGGGAATCGCCCCGAAAACAGGTGGATGCCGTGCGGCCCTAGCGTTCGATATCGGGGTCCGAGACGGCGCGAAGGTACTCGGCCAACCGTGATTGGATATCCACCAACTGTTGCCATTGCTCGGCGGCCAGCACCACTCTGGTCGCTTTCGGTTCGGGATCAGCCGAGCGGATCAGTTCTCGAACCCTCAGGTGGAAATAGTCCAGGACTTCGGCGAGTTGCGCGGCTTGGCCGGGCGAAAGACGTGAAGGCAGATCGGGTGGTTCGAGCCGGAAGAGTTTGGCTTGCAGGTCGTCGTCGAGCGGATTGAGGTCCAGTTGTCCTTGGGGTTCGCGCGAGCCAGCGTTTCCATCACTTGCCCGCGACGCCGGCTGTTCGCCCCTCAATCGCGCGAATCTCAACGCGATCTCGTCCCGCGATCCGAACCTGAGTAGCGATCGGCCTATCGTGATGATGTCGCCGAATCGCAGAATCCGCAGCTTGATGTCTGCGCCGGTGACCTTCGTTCCGTTCGTGCTCTGCAAGTCGGTCAGCACGAGCCTTTCGTTGTCTTCCTGGATCTTGATGTGGAAACGGCTCACTCGCTCATCATTCAATTGAACATCATTCCCCTCTTCGCGACCAATAGTCACGGGGGGACGCAGATGAGTGAACAGACGCCCACGATCAGCGCCGTCAAGAACTTGAAGCGTGATGAGCGACATCGACTTCTTTTCTCGATTACGGGATTCCATGTGTCTATAGCATCCGTTTTCAAGAGCTCGAAAGTCAAGCTTATCACCCACAATGTCTAGCTGGAACTCGGCGATCTGGTTGGGTTAAGCCGGTTGAGCCGTCTGTGGCCCGCCCGACCTGGAGATTGGCCACCTTAAGCGTCTAGGTTAAGCAACCCTCAACCAACTCAGTCAACGCAGGGTTGATGGTCTATGGACCATCGGCGTCGATCCGCTGAAATCGCGTTCTCGCCGACACCACAGGGGTATGCTATCCGATGAGTGCCCCGAAACGCTCGTAAAAGACACGTTTTTCGGATTCGCACAACGACAGACAAGTCGCTTGCGTCCCCGTGTTTCCCCATAAGCCGGCCGTCTCGTCCGTTGCCTTGGAACCGTACGACTTCCGTCTCGTCCGTCTCCACAGGCTCGGACGACGGACTTCCCAGTCGATCGCCCCCGACCCGTACGACGAAACTCCCAGTCCGTCTTCATGATTGTCGCGCGAACGACTTCAAAGTTCTTGTCACCGATTGCCTCCTGCAATGTTCCGTTGGGACGAAGCGTTAACCGCGCATTTCACACTCCCGACACAGCACCTCCGCCTCAGGCCGCTGTCCGAGATTCAATCGCTCCAGCCTTTCACGCCGCGCCCGAAAGCAGGCCGCACAGTCGCTGAAGCGTTCGAGGTCCCAGAGGTCGGCGAGCACGCGGCCCCGGCCCCAGTCGAGAGCTTGGTTGAGCACTCGTTCGAGCGACCGGAGCTTTGGCGGGGCGAACCAGCCCTCCACGACCCCTTGTTCCATGATGCCATTGCCGGTTCGAGTCGGGATGACGGCCGCAACGCGGGAGCCGCAGTCGAAGGCGAACGCCAATGAACGCAAGGCCCAATCGACGCCAGCGGATTCGTCAAGCAGCGGGGGCCGCAGCAGAATGAAGGTGCGAATGGCGATACCGGCGGTAGCCAGTCGGCGAGCGGCGTCGGCGTAGTCTTCGACGGTGAGCCGTTTGTTGAGGGCCGCGAGCGCCTCGGGATGGATCGTTTCGAGACCCAACGCGACTTCCAGTGTTTGGTGGGGAGCTAGAAGGCTCCGGAAACGCTCGACATTGGCGCCGCATAATCGTGGGTGGTTCTCGACGATCACCGTTTCAAAGCGGGCGACCAGGTCGGCGATCGATCGATAATCGTCGACGGGGACCGAACGCGGATCAAAGAAGTTGCCGCTGTTGTACAGCTTAATGTGGCGTGCGGGCGGCAACCGGGCCAAAGCGTGAGCGATCTGTTCCGGGATCGCGCCGGCGGGCGTTGGCGTGTCGAGCGTATGTTTCCACAGGTCGCACATCAGGCAGCGGAAACGACACTCGCTGTTGGTCAGGAACAGAGTGGCGACGGGTTCGGGCTGGCCGGATATGCCGCATTCCAATTCAACCAGCGAGGCGTAAGTCCTACGTGGGTCCACATTCGCCTTGGGAGGCCGGGCCGCGAGGATACGGCGTTCGGAAAGCATGGCGTTGAGACGTTGGAACGTCCTTCCTCACTCATCTCCGCCGGGGGGCGGCAGGGGTCGTTATCCGCTCGGGCGACAGCCAATCGACCACTCGGTCGAAAATCCACCATTCCACGATCAACAAGGCGATCGGCAAGGCGAAAACAAGTGTCTGGCCCATCCTGGGCGATTCGAACCATTCGGAGAATAGTCGAAGCCACTGGACGGCCGTCAACGCGATCACACAGTTGGGCACCAGTAAGAGGCCCGAAATGACCACCGTCCAGACGAGATGGCCAATTCCACTGCGTCCCCGTGGACGCGATTGTACCGATCGTCGAACGGACGCCGCACTATCCTCGGGTAGAGTCGGGATGCTCGACGACATGACGTGCCCCAAGACGCCCGTTTTAAGCCAGCGGCGCTGTCAGAGCGGCTTCGGCTTCGAGCAACAACTGGCGAGCCTCGACGCCGTCGTCCGCTCCCCGCAAGCCCTGCAATACGGCCGGATCGTTGATCAAACGGGCGAGCCGCGCGAGCACCCACAAGTGCGAACGTTCGTCCACGGAGCAAATGAGGAAAAATATGTCGGTCAGGCAGCCGCGTGGATGGCCGAACGGCAGCCCTTGGTGCGTTCGAGCCAGCACCAGCAGGGGCTGGGCGAGAATCCCGGGAATCGGACGCGGCGGGTGGAGCAAGGCAACTCCGTTGTCCAGCGCGGTCGAGTCGGCCGCTTCGCGGACCCGCACCGCCTCCTCCATCTTGTCGCCGTCCCATAACAACCCTGTCCCGACGGCCAATTCCACGAGCGAGGTGAGCACCGAATGGCGCGTGCGAGCAGCCAATGGCACCTTGACCCCTTCGGCCGGCAAGATCTCCGCGATCGACCTCAGCGGCTCGACTGCGATATCGGACGGTAAAGCGTCTGAGTGTTCCCCTAACAGGGCTTCGAACGACGCGAGTTCGTCACCTGAACCCCCGCGAATTCGCTCTTCCCACCACAAATGGATGTCCGCGCGGGAGAAACGCCATTGGCCTCCCACACGCCGCCCGGGCAACTTGCCCCGCTCAGCAAGGCGCGACAGCGCCGGCCGATCCATCCGCAGATGGCGAGCAAGGCTTTCGAGATCAAAGTCAGAGCGTGACATAGCCCTGTAGTATTGGACAGCAACCGCCGCTTGTCCAGTACAACCAGCAAACTCGCCGCCTCGAGCCTCGAAGAAAGCCCGACGAACTCTCGCCGTTCTGCGCGGCGAGCTCGCCTGCCAACCTCCTCCGTCCGTTCAAGCCGGACCAAACCAAAAAAATCGAGTTTGTGAAAAATATTCTCAAGGCGACCGCGTTGAATAGGAGTCGGCCAAGGTCGTTTCGCCTTGCCGACGATCCATTCACTAGGGGGGATTGTTATGCGAATCGTTGGTGGATTGGTAACGACGTCGGTTGCTGTTGTGGTGGCCTTGTCAATGCTCGGCGTGTCCGCCCAAGACGCGGGAGAGTACACCGTCGTGCTGGCGCGGCGGGCGGCTGCGATCGTCTTTGGAAAGGGCGTCAAACCCGACCTTGAACTCGAACGCCTCGAGCTCTTAATGGCGAAAATCGCGTCCCAGCTGAGCCAGCACCAGCGTGCCATCGCCCAGGCGAAGGTGGAGTTGGAGGATGCCGAGGCGGCTCAGGGAAAGGCGGTCGCCGGCCGCCATAAGCTGAAGGGCGACCTCCATAAACTCCGCTCGCTCCTGGCCGCGAACGATGCGGCGGCCGAAAGCGACGGCGCTGGCGTCACCATCACCGGTGTGACGGTGAGCGGCGATAAATCCGAGCTGTGCGTGCTGAGCGTGAACGGGCGGAAAGTCGCCGTCGGCAAGGTCCGCCAGGCCATGGCCGACAAGTTGGCGTCCTACAAACAGGCTGTCGAGCAATGCGAAACGCTCGAACGGGCGCTCGACGAACGCCGTCGCG
>JBJTOW010000569.1:0-4548 GCA_046074805.1 Planctomycetota bacterium
AGGCCAGCGTAAGGCTGGGGCCCGGCGTAAGGCTGGGGCCCGGCGTACGGGTGGGGCGACGCGTACGGTTGGGGCATGCGTTATGGCTGCGGCGTTTCTTCCCAGCCGATCGAATTGAGCGACTGGCGGCCTCGCAGCACGGTGTCGTACGACGCCTTGGACTGGATGTCGAGCAGGCAGAGGCGGGCGATGGAGATTTCCTTAAGCAGCCGCTGCGTGTAGGCCATGCGCGGCCCCGACTGATAGCGTCGAATCTCCGCCATCCGTTCGTCGGAGGCCGCCTCAATGCGGCGCGGGTCGGACTCGAACCGAGCCAGGCCCAGCAGCCGGTAATGGTCGGGCGGCTGTTCCGCCGGCGGAATGCCCAGCCAGTTGAGATAGGGATCGAACGATTCGTCCGTCATGGGCTGCGAGTTCCATCATCCTTGGCATCACTGGCGAATCAACTGAACGGCGTCGGCGACGACATGGCCATCGGTGTCGTCGTTGGACAGGGTGAGCACCGCTTGGTCGCCGGCCTCCCAGCGGAATTTTCCCAGCGAGACAAACCGCTTATCGAGGCTGGGCGTCTGTCGTTGGTTCATCGCCAATCGGGACTCGCCGTCGCGGTGATGCACCACGACCCGCGCGTTCGTCGCGCGATTGGGATTCGGCGTGTAGGCGAACCGCACCTCGTACTCGCCCGCCGCCGGAATCTTCGCCGAAAACCGCAGCCGGCATTTTCCCTTCTGCGAGTTCGCGTCGTGGGAGTAACCATGGCCGATGAAGCCCGCCACCGAACTGCTGACCGCCCAGTTGCCCTCGGCGCGAGCCTCGGCATCGTCGATCACGATTCCCGGCAGCTTCTTTGGATCGAGGCCCGTCGGGGCCGGCTTGGTCCACTGGAGGACTTGGCCGTCCGCAACCAATTTGGCCGCCAGTTTCGCGTAGTCGACTCGTTGGACCGCGACGTTGTCATCCAACGACTGACAGGCGGCGGTGGCGGTCGATTGCCCGAGCACCATGAACACCGGTTCCATGCGGATCGATCCGTAGGCGATATGCGAAGCGGCCAAGGCGACCGGCACGAGCAGATTGGCGCATTCCGCCTCCCGCGGCACGAGCGATCCGTAGCCTACCGGGTACGGAGGAAAGCCGCCCACCTGGACGTCGCCTTCGTTCCGCGCGTGGCCGTTGGCGTCGACGTACCGCTGTGTGTTGTGCGAATCCATCGTGTACGCGGCCAAGCCGACCGGGTCGGCGGCCACTTGCCGGCCTTGGCAATGGTGTTGGGTCATCACGTGGTCGCATACCATCCGCCGTCCCTCGCGGACATAAATCTGGTGCGACCATCCGCCATGTTCGGGGAACTCGTCGCGGCAATTGCCCCAGCGGCTAATTTCCGCTCGGATCTTGGCGGGCACGCGCGGGTGGTTGGCGAGCGTCCACATCAGGCCGCGTTGGTACAGCAGATGTTCCTGAAAGATCCGCTCGCGGGTCGCGTAATCGCCTTCGGGCCAGTCGTAGTTCTTGCCGAGGTTGTCGGTCGAGAAGCCGAAGTTGTTGTTGACGTCGGTCTTGCGATTCGGCATGAGGAACAGGCTCCAAGGCGTGCGGGTTTCGCCCGCCTAAAAGCTGCGGAACAGCAGTTCGTACCGCTGTTCGTCGTAGCCCATCGGCTTCTCGAACGGAATGCGGTTCGCCTCGACGTCCGTCACGCACATGCGGAAATTGTAGGCCTGCACGCGGCGGTCGCCCGAGCCATCGGGACCGGGCGGACCGGCGACCACGCCCGGCAACAGGCCGCTCGACGGATCCCCCGGCTTCACGTACGGATCGACGCCGGCTTGCAGTTGGTGTTTGGTCGCGTTGGCGACTTGGACGCCGTTGAGCGTCTCGCCATAGACGGCGTTCGCCTCTCGACCCACGTGGTAGGACACGCCAGCTCGAGCCATCAAATCGCCTTCGTAAGTGGCGTCGATGAATCGTCGGCCCCGAACCGACCGGCCGTTCTCGAGCGGCAGGGACACAATGTTCCCCTCGCGTTTTTCGATCGGTTGACGCAAGTCGAGCCGCTGCTGGAAAAGCACGGGAACGCGGGCCTCGGCGAGCATTTCCCGCAGAATCCGTTCAGCGACACTCGGTTCGAACGTCCACATGGCGTCTTCCTGGCCCTGTTCGCTGGCCCGCCCGCTGCGATAGTCGGTTGGCTTCTCCCGCGTCCAGCTTTCCGGCCGCGAATAGTACACGCGGACCCGCCGATAGAATTCGCGGCTGATGCCGCCGATCGCGGCTTTATTCCCGATGTCGGTCGCGCCGAGCCCGCCGCTGGTAAGTCCGCCGATGTGATTGCCCGGCTCGATCAACAGCACCGATTTGCCCATCCGTTTCGTTTGCACGGCCGCAGCCGCGCCGCCCGCCGTTCCGCCATAGACCACCACGTCATATGTGGCCTCTAGCGATGGTTCCGGAGGGGCGGCGGTCTCCTGCGCTAACCCATCGCGCCCGCCGCTGACCACGACTGCCACCATCGCGACGACAGCAACGACAGTGACGCGGGTTGCGACAGCGAGGCAGGACGCCCCTGCGAGGCAGGACGCCCTGGCGACGCAAGATGCCTTAGCGAGGCAGACGCGGGGCAGCCCGCCATCTCTGGGAGCCACATCACTTTGGCGTGTTCGCGGCCCGTGGACACGGGGCGACGCCAAAGGGGGGCGGCATGTTGGGGACAAACCAGAAGGCCGGGGCGAATTCCCGGGAAAATCGGCGGCAGACGAGCTCATAGCGGAACCGGTTGCGTTGAACGGTCGGTGGCGCGTCGGTATGCTGTGACAAGCTGGCGTGGCAGACGGCGCGGGGCGGAATCACCGCCGACGCGCTTGAGCGGCGGAATTCACGCATCGGCTTCCAGCGTACCAGTCCCAGGCAATTTGGCAGTCTTAGGAAGTGTAGCAGGCTTCGGCGGTGACGTCGTCCTTGTTACAGCTTTATCCGTTTCAGCTTATCCCAGGAGAGCGATGGCATGTCGGAACAGAATTCTGTGAGCGTTCCTTCCCCGGCGGCGGCGCGGGCGACTGTGAGCACGTCGCGGCGCGACTTCTTGAAGTCTTCGTCCCTGCTGGTGGCGGGCGGAGCGGTGGCGGGCACGGTCGCTGGGCCGGGCCTAAGTGTCGCTCGCGGAGCCCATTCTTACGGCAGCGACGTGATTAAGCTCGGCCTGATCGGTTGCGGCGGCCGCGGCACAGGAGCCGCTGTCCAAGCGATGAACACCATGGGTGGCGAAGTGAAGCTGATCGCCATGGGGGACGTCTTCGACGACAAAGTCCAGGCCGCCTACCGCGGCGCGAAGAGCCAACACGGCGACAAGGTCGACGTGCCCAAGGACCGCATGTTCTCCGGGTTCGAAGCCTATAAAGGCGTGCTTTCCACCGACGTCGACATGGTGATCTTGGCGACGCCGCCCGGATTCCGCCCGCTGCACTACGCGGCCGCCGTCGAAGCCAACAAGCATGTCTTCATGGAAAAACCGGTCGCCGTCGACGCCGCCGGTGTCCGCAAATGCCTGGAAGCGAATAAGGTCGCCAAGGAAAAAAACCTTGCCGTCGCCGTCGGTTTGCAACGCCGCCACGAGCCGCGTTACAAGGAAACGATCAAGCGGATCCAGGACGGCATGATTGGCGATATTGTCCTCGCCCGCGCCTACTGGAACGGCGCCACGCCTTGGGTCCGGCAACGCGAAGCCAAGATGACGGAAATGGAGTACCAGATGCGGAACTGGTACTACTTCAACTGGCTGTGCGGCGACCACATCGTCGAACAACACATCCACAATCTGGATGTCATCAACTGGATCATGAACGATTACCCGACCATCGCCCAAGGCCAAGGCGGATGCGAAGTCCGCAAAGGCAAGGATTATGGCGAAACGTTCGATCACCACTTCGTCGAGTTCAAGTACAAGACAGGCGCTGTGATGTATAGCCAGTGCCGCCATATCCCCGGCTGCTGGAACGCTGTGTCCGAACATGTCCACGGCACCAAGGGCTCGGCGGATGTCAGCGGCGCCAAGATCTTCGACGCCACCGGCAAGACGATCTACAGCTTCGGCCGCGGCGGCGGCGATGGCCATCAGCAGGAACATCACGATCTGTTCGCCGACCTGCGTGCTGGCAAACGGCCGTTCGAAGGCGAATGGGGCGCGCTCAGCACCATGACCGCCATCTACGGCCGCATGTGCACCTACTCGGGCCAGCAATTGACCTGGGAAGAGGCGCTCAATTCCAACGTCGTCGTCTCGCCCGTTGAAAAATACAAGACGCTGCAAGACGAGCCGCCCGTTAAGCCAGACGATAGCGGCATGTACGCCCGCCCCGTCCCCGGCGTGACCAAGGTCGTCTAAAGTTTTTTCCCTCCCAAAAACTTTTCCCACGCGGCGTCTAGCTTCACGCTCGACGCCGCGTGATTTTTTTGCCCTCTATGGTTTGTTGGCGGGTATTGGTTGTCAGTTGTCTGTTGTCAGTTGTCAGTGGCCAAGTGTCAGCAATCGGAGGTCACTCGCGGCGCCCTGCG
>JBJTOW010000570.1:0-8133 GCA_046074805.1 Planctomycetota bacterium
TGTCCTCCGCGAACGCCAATTCCCAGTATTGCGGGTAGTCGTACCAGTTATCCACGGCTGTCTTCACTTTCCAGGCGGTATTCGGGAACCGCGCGAGTTCACTCGCGCGGAAGAAACGGGTTTCGTGCGCGCAGACGCAACGGTCGAGCTGGCGGACGTTGGGGTAGCGGCAACCGGTGCGGCGACGGCGGCCGGGGATGAAACTGGAACGGATCGGCCCCGCGAGTTCGCGTCGAACGCAATCAACCGATCCGTTAGCTCAGCCCGGCGGCCTCGATGGTCAATTCCAACCACGCGGCAAATCGTGACCAACGCTTCCTTGTTCAGCGCCGCGAGCGTGTCGGCAAGCGTGACTCGCGGCGAACGCCGCAGTCGCTGACGGAAGACGCTTACTTGCGTCGCCACCGCTCTTGCGGAATCTCCATCGGCGGGACTGTCCTTCGGCCACGCGGCCTGGGCGAGGCAGAGGATCGACTCGGGAGGAAGGGCGGCAATGATCGCGGCTTTCAATGTCATAAGGCCGCGTATCGTAACAAGCGGAACACGCGGCGGGCAGATGGCCCCATCATTCGCGTCGCGGGACGATCTCAATCCGCGCTGGAGTCGCGTCGGGCAAAGCGATGACCAAGCTCCGCGTCGACGCGAGATATTCGAGTTGGTCCGCCGCCACCGGCCAACCATTTACTCGGACCTCGGCCGGCCACGGCGCGCCGTGCGCCACGACGTTGGAACCGCCCGTTCGCCACGGTTCGACGACAATCGACGCGGCGGCGCCCTCGCGAATCCGGCCAGCCGCCGTAATCCACAGGCGACGCAGCGGGTCGGCCGGATCAGGCCGCGCCGCGGGGCTCCAAATATCGTAAGCGCGGCGGCCTGCGAGCATTTCGCAGGCCAACGGCTGGAGAGTTCCCGGGTTGATGTCGGCCGGGTTGCGGGCTTGCGACACCAGATCGAACGAATCGGGCAATAGGCCCGCGCGCGGGTGTCCGAGCGGATAGCTTTGCTGGATCGCCGATAGCGTGATGCCGTCGGCCAAACGCTCCCACGGACCGTCGCGGTCATGGGGTTGCAGCCATCGCAAGGCGTCGGCGTAAACCAGCCCGCACCATTGCACGGGAAGGCCGATCCAGACCGGCGCCTTCCATTGAGTCGCGCCAAGGACAGCGATCGTTGCGTACGGCCCGACCGCTCCGGCCTCCGCCGGCGACTCCTCCAGCGGGTCGAGATAAACAAACGGGACGCCCGTCCATGCCCATTCACGGGCCAGTTCAAGATGCCGCGCGTCACCCGTCACCCGATATGCCAGCACGTACGCTTTCACCAAATGCGCGGCGGCCAGTATGTCGGGAGTGTGAAGCGGAATCTCCCAAGTCTGCGCGCCGCGAGGAACGCCGCCGCGAAATCGCTCCATATCCCGCAAGCGGTCCAGAGCGATGCGGACCAGTTCGCGGTCGCCCGCGTGCAACGCGGCTTGAAGCGCACGCAACACGGGCAAGGCGGCGAATCCATTCGCATCCCGCGAACTGTGTGTGCGGCTGTAGTCGACACCCTGAGTCGGTGGCCGATATCGGGCAATGCCGTCCGCGTCGAATACGCCGTTCATCGGCCCCAGCGACCCGCGCGCGGCGGTGGCCGCCTGCGGTTGAATGTCGCGGAACCGCCCGCGAGCCAACCCGGCGAGCGGCGGCTGCAAATGTCCGACCTGGGCGAAAAACTCCTGCCCAGTCGCCACTGCCGCCGCCTTGTCCGCCACGGCTTGCCACTCGGAACGACGCGGATCGTCCATCGACACACTGGCAAGCTGGTCGAGCATCCAAGCCGCATCGAAAGCGGGCTGGGCGGGAAAATCATTGCCGACCGCATGGCGAAAACGCGATCCATCACGGAGCGGCCCATCAAGCCAACCAGAGGCCGCTTGCCGCGCGTAAGCCGCAAAAGTTGGCCGCGCGGGAAGCGGCGGGAGGCCGCGTCTCCGCAGATAGGCTTTCACGGCGGCTACGACCGAGTCGCCCGCTTCGACCCGAAGATGGCCGCGATGGGTCAGCGGCGCGTTCGCCGCCAAGGGCCAGGCCGAGTGCGGCAGCGCAAAGCCGTCGTCGCGCACCGACGGTTCCGCGCCCGGCGCGATCAACGCCATCAATCCTCCCTGGGAACCCAACTGGCGATCCGGCCAATCGAACATCGGCGCTAGCTCGGGCCGACGCTGCCACGACAGCGAGACACACACGCCGTCGCTGCACATCGCCATCAACGGGAAGGTCAATTTGTGCGGAGCAGGCACTCGACGCTGCGCCGCAGGGCCCCTGAGATCGGCCTCGGAACTGCTCGGCTCATCCTCGAGATATTCAACACCCGCCAACAACGCCTGCCGGTCCGCCGTGCCGACAGAACCAAGTGGCCGAGTTTTCCCGGCAACTTTCGCTGGCGACTCCGATGAGTTCCGCGAGATTCGGGGCACGATGACCGCGAGCGATGGCAAGAAGACGAGGCGCCGTTCCTGATCGATGAGCACTCGCGTTTCCGTCTCAAAACCACCGTGCCCGTCTCCCGCAAACACCTGTTCGAATCGCCAACGCCCGCCGTGCGGATCAACACCTTCGCCCAATACGCGCAACCGCTCCCCATCAACCATCGTCGACGCCACAAACCGGGGATCGTCCGATAACCGCCACCAATGAACGGCGCCTGAATGTTCGTAAGCGATGCGCGGATCGTTGTGGGAAGTGGCCACCACGCGACCATCGAGCGACAGTTGGAAGTCCTGCCAACGCCGAGCGGTATGACGGAGCGTGACGCGATCGCTCTTCAACTGGCGGTCGTCCTCAGCGGCCTGGAAATCACGCGGACGCACATCCTCGGGAAACGCGGTGCTGAGCGGAGTGGTGACGCGGAAATCGGCCAGCAGGCACGTGCCTCGGTCGCCGGGTGGATCCAAGCGAAAGCGGTAGCCGCGTCCCAGCGCCGGCAGTGGCAACACAATGTCATGCCAGCGGCCGACTGGAACAGGAAAACGCACCGAGTTTTCCTCGGTGGCGTTCCGTGCGTAATAGAACAACTGGCCGCTGCCACCCGCGTCGCTCCGCAGTCGAAACTTCACCAGCAGCTTTTGACCTTCGGGAAAGTCGATTGCGGGACTCTCGAAGTACGGATCATCGCCGTTGATTTCGATCCGTAACCCGAGCGGCGTGGGGTCGAGTGACGCGACACCGTGCAGCGGCCGCCATCGCTCGGCGCGCGACGGAGCGTCCAACACGGCCCGCCACAACGTGGGTTCGTCCCCACGCACCCCGCAGAGCAGGAGTTGCCCAAACACAAGGGCGGCGGCGACGCACCACATGAGGCCAGCGGGCGGAGAGTCAGCGATAAACGAATGGGCTCGCAACAGCTGGTCGCCTTTGGCTATCGAGATCGTTCCCGACTCAGTTCGCCGTCGGGCTCTCGCGTTGTCGGAACGCGGGGCTGGCGACGATTTCGCGAATCATGACAGAGAACCGATTGCCTTCGGCGCCACAGCGGTCGGCGATCCGTTGGACGGCGCAGACGTCGTAGTATTCAAGTCCACGACCGAGCGCGTAGGTGAGCAGTTTTTCGGCGAGGCATCGGCGAAACTCGGACTGCCGCGCCAGCAGCACGGTCTTCAGCTCCGCGGGGCCGCGAAACATGCGTCCGTCGGGAAGTTCGCCCGATGGATCGATCGACTAGGCGCCGTCCTTGGTTCGCCACGCGCCAATCGCGTTGTAGTTTTCCAGGCCGAAGCCCAGCGGATCCATCAATTGGTGGCAAGCGGCGCACGACGCCTTCGCGCGATGCTGCTCCATTCGCTGCCTCAGAGTTCCCGCCAGCGGCTTGTCTTTGGCCTCCGCTAGTTCTGGCACGTTGGGCGGCGGCGGTGGCGGCGGAGCGGCAAAGAGGTTTTCGAGCACCCATTTGCCGCGTTTGACCGGGCTCGTGCGGGTCGGGTTCGAGGTTACCGCCAGGATGCTCGCCTGCCCAAGCAATCCGCCGCGTTGGCCGCGATCGACGGATACGCGACGGAACTCGGCGCCCGACACGCCAGCCAGCCCGTAATGTTTGGCCAATCGCTCATTGGCGAAGGTGTAGTCGGCGTCCAGGAATTCGAGCACGCCGCGATCCTCGCGGACAATGTGGGCGAAGAACATTTCAGTTTCCCGCCGCATCGCTTGCCGCAACGCGTCATCGTAATCGGGGAACTGCGCCTTATCGGGCGAAAACGTGTCGAGGTTGCGAAGTTGCAACCACTGGCCCGCGAAATTTTCCACCAGCGATTGCGACTTAGGATCGCGAATCATCCGCTCGGCTTGCGCCGCCAGTTGCTCGGGCGTTCGCAATTCGCCTTTCGCCGCCGCACGGTATAGCTCGTCGTCGGGCAAGCTATTCCAGAGGAAATACGATAATCGCGCGGCCATTTCGAACCCATCCAAGTCGCGAACTTGGCCGGCGGGCGGGTCCTGTTCAACTCGGAAGAGGAACGACGGGGCGACCAGAATCGCCTGGATGGCGACCTGCATCGAACGTTCGAAGCTATCCCCCGAGTCGCGCGCTAGGTCGAACAGTTTCGCGAGCCGATCGAGCTCCGGATCGGTCGCGCGACGGCGGAAAGCTCGCGACGCCAGTGGCCGCAACAATTCCTTGGCGTGTTCCCGCTGTTGGTCGCGTGTCGCTTTAGGCGGCAATGGTTTGAAGAGGATCCGTCGATGCGATTCCGGCAAGTCATCCGGAAGGGCGCCGATCGGCCCGATCACCACGAGACGTTCGACATGCAGATTGCGGTCGCCCTTGAGCTTGGGGTCGGTGGCGTTGGGCATGTAGTAGTCGTTGAGAAACGCGACCGCGATGCGATGCGGACCCTTCGCGAGATTCAGGCGGATTTCGTATTCGGCCGGCGAGTTCGCGGGCCCCGGCACGTCGACCGTTTTGATCTCTTTGCCGTCGACGCGAAACGCCATCCGCACCGGATCCGGTCCGGCTTGGTCGCCGCCCGCGCGGGTGCGGACGATGTATTCAGCGGCCGTCGAGCAGACGAATTCCCCGCCAATCTCGCCTTGTGAAGCAAGCACGCCGCCGGGCTTGGATTGGGAAGGAACTTGGTCCGCATCGGGAGTGACGATCGCGGCCCGCACCACTTTATCCGCCGCCTCGACATACCGTTCCAGCAACACCGGAGGCAGCGTCAGCACATCGCCGATATTGTCGAAGCCGTAGCCGACATCATCGGATGGGAAATCGTTCGCGGGCTGGATCGACACTCCCAGAAGGTCGCGGATCGTATTGTTGTATTCGGCGCGATTCAGTCTCCGCAGCGTGACTCGACCAGGACGCTCGCCCACCGAGCAATCCGGGGTGAGCGCGAACGATTCCACCCATTCCAGAATCATCCGCCGCTCCGCGTCGGTCGGCTGCTTCGCGTCGCTGGGCGGCATGACCTTGCCCTGCAACTGCCTCGCTACCTTCACCCACACTGCCCGATCCCGCGTCTTCGCGTTGGCAGCCGAGTAGGCGTTGAGCGTGACGCCGCCTTGAGCCAAGTCGCCCTCGTGGCACTCGACACAAAACTTGCGGAGCAACGGTTGGATGTCGCGATCGAAGTCGGCGGCCGACGCGGACGAGTTTCCGAATCCTACGCCTACGCTTACGCCAGCAGCTGCCGCAACGCTGACCGCCGTCAGCAACGCCGTTCCGGTTCGAACCAACCAAGCTCGGGCTAAACCAATGCGGAGCGGAAGATAAAGCGAATCGGCGCGGGCCGGAACAGTGCGAGCCGGAACAGTGTGGGCGAAGCGGTTCAACGGTTTGACTCCCAGCTGTGGAGCTGACTGAATTACGAACCAACCTTTTTCGGTTGGTATTCGTGAGCACGCTTTCGCAACACTTCGGCCTTCAGGATTTTGTCGGCGGGCGTGCGACTGCGATTGGGGTCGCGTCGCTGCAGTTTCACCAGCACATCCATCCCCTCAATCACTCGGCCGAAAGCCGTGTGGCGTCCATCCAGGTGTGGAGTTGGTCGAAAAGTCAGGAAGAATTGCGAGCCGCCGGTGTCTTTGCCAGCATGCGCCATGCTCAACGTTCCGCCGAAGTGGTGTCGATAGTCGGCCCGTTCACACTCGCAGTAGATGGTGTACCCTGGCCCGCCCGTTCCATCGCCCGTCGGGCACCCGCCCTGTGCCATGAATCCCGGAAGAACTCGGTGGAACGTCAGTCCGTCGTAGTATTTTTTCTCAACAAGGCTGACGAAGTTGCCCACCGCTTGCGGCGCTTGGTTCTCGAACAATTCGATGACGACCTCGCCTTTGTTCGTTGTCAGCTTCACTCGAGGAAGATCGTCAGCCGCCGCTTCTTTCTCCCGCACCGCCAACTCGTCCTTCCACGCCTTTTGAAATTTGGCGATATCCTGAAGGTAAAGCTCACCCTCCTGGTCGATCTGCCCAAGGACGTACGCTTGCTGCAGATACTTTTGAGCGGCGTCGAAATCGTTCGCGCCGAACGCGGCCATTCCGGCTAATGAAGGCAATCGCTTTTCGGGACATTTGTTCGCCAGCAGCAACGAGGCGATTTCGGTCGCCTCGCGGTAGTCGTCGCTCGCCAACGCGTTGTTCGCTAGCCCCAGCAATTTTTTTGTCACTTCGGGGTCGACGTTCGGCTTCGCGGCGTAAGCGGCCATCGCCGCGTCCCGCAGTCGCGGCAGCAACGCGTTGGCCTGCTCGACCCGCTCGGAAAATCGTTTTCGCAGCGTTTCGCGTTCCGCCGCTGGCGCCTCTCCGAACTTTTCCTGGATGTCGCTCAGTTCCTTATCGATCGCCTGCCAATCGGCGAAGATTTTCGCGAAATCTTCCGCGCCGGCCTTCGCGGCAGCTGGCTGACCAGATTCCGCCTTCGCGTCTGGCTTGGCGGCGCCTTGTTTGGCGGCGCCTTGTGTGGCGGTGCCTGGTTGAGGCGTGCCGGGTATGGCGGCACCGGGCTGGGCGACAGCTTGCCGCGCTTTCACACCGTTGAAATCGAGTTGCCCCGACGTGCCGAGGGTCCACGCGGCCCAGCCAGCCGCCGCCACAACCGCCGTCCGCAATGCCATGCGTCGAAGCACCATCGTCACACCTTGGAAAAGAGAGCGAGAGTAAAACAGCAGGACAGGAATCCGCGGGAAACAGGATCGCAGGCGAATCGATCGATAACACGCTGCGATCCAGCCACAATACGGCGGCGGTCAGCGCGGTGGGGCAATTCGAGCCCCCGATGCCACTGACCTACTTCACCTTATTGGGCTCGTACTTGTGGTCGCGTTTACGAACCACTTCCGCCTTGACGATCTTGTCCGGCTCGGGCTTCACGGGAGCATCGGGATCGATGCGTTGCAGCTTCGCCAACACGTCCAACCCTTCGACCACGCGGCCGAACGCCGTGTGGCGGCCGTTCAGGTGCGGCGTCGGCACGAAGGTCAAAAAGAACTGCGAACCACCAGTGTCCTTGCCCGCGTGCGCCATGCTTAGCGTCCCGCGGAAATGGTTGCGATGGTTCGGCTTTTCCGTTTCGCAGTAAATCTTGTAGCCCGCGTCACCCGTGCCATTGCCAATCGGGCAACCGCCCTGAGCCATGAAGTTTGGCAGGACTCGGTGGAACACTCGGCCATCGTAGAATTTGCTTTCGACAAGGCTCACAAAGTTACCGACCGTCTCAGGCGCTTCATTCTCGAACAACTCCACGATGACGTCGCCCTTGGTGGTGGCGAGCTTCACGCGGGGAAGGTCGTTCTTCTCGGCTTCCTTCTTGCGGATTTCCTCTTCGGCGGGCCACAACTGCTTGTATTCCGCCAACGATCCCTGGAATTTCTTCGCGGTTTCGTTGGTTAGCACACCAGCTTCTTGCGCCTTGTTGAAATACGCCTCGGCCTTACCGAACTCGTTCACGCAGAACGCGGCGGTGCCCGCGAACTGGTAGATGTCGGGAACTTCGCATTGGTTGGCGATGAGCAATTCGGCCAGTTCGAAGGCCGGCTCGAAATCGTCGTGCTCAATCGAGTCCGCGACAAACCGGACGAGGAACCGAGTCAAATTCAAGTCGACGTTCGGGGCGGCCAGATAGGCGGCCTTGCCGGTGGCCAGCAACTGCGGCATCAGCGTT
>JBJTOW010000571.1:0-7525 GCA_046074805.1 Planctomycetota bacterium
TGTTGTGGTTCAACGGCATGAACACATGTGGAGCCTTTGCCTGTTCTGATCTGCGACATCGGTGGTCACCTGGGATGCATGTTGACAGACAAGGTGAACTTGCAACAACTAGTAAAAGAAAAGAAATGAAAAATAGCATTCAAAATATTGAGACAACAGACATACACATATTGATAATGGAATGTATACAAGAAACCACGTCGCCAAAAGGCGGCCGTCGCTCTCCAGCGATCGGAACCCCTCGACCACCATCACAGGCTCGCCAGCGATCATCCCAGGTTGCAGTTCGGCGGGCGGCGACTCCATGATCGCGCGAAGCCGCGCGACGGTCTCGCCACGGGCGTTCGCCTCTTCGGGTTCGAGCAGGCAAACGGCGGCGGCCATACGGCCATCCGTGCTATGAGTGTAGCCAGCGAACACGTCGCGGAGCCGACTCGACAGGCCGTCTTCTCCGACGATCGCGGGTCCGATGGGCCGGTCGAGCGTCAAAACATCTCGGACTCCGGGTACGCCTCGCAACGCGTCACCTAGGGTGGCCAGCCGCTTGATGCCACGGCCGTCCGGAGAGAGCAAGTCGGGAATGCGGACGACACACAGCACGATCTCATTGCCGCCAAAGGTTTCCTTCAGGCGGCGATAGGGCGGCACGACTGGATCATCGACCGCGAACATGTTCTCGATCGATCGGTTAAACTCGATACGCTGCGCTGACGGGTAGCCAATCGCCGCCAACAATATGCCGACTCCCAGGAGCCACCATCGCCAATCGAGTAGCCGCTCGATGCATTGGGCGGCCCAGGAGTTTTCCGTCGAAGCTTGTTGGTGGGTGGTCGAATCGTGATGAGTCCGCCCTCTTTCGTCCGCTTCCATGAGATTACCTTTTCCTACCAATACGCCCGGCGTGCCACCAGAAACGAAACGGCTCGGCACGGCGGAATCGACGGTCGACCGTACAATGGGCGGCGGACCGGTGGATGGCAAGGGGATGTGGCCGCGGACCATAAGGCTAGCTTCTCATCCGCTGGCGGTGCTCGCCGTCGCCATCATGGTGCGAATCGTGGTGGCCGTGGTCGGGATCGATCGGTTGGCCGACGATCCAGACAGTTACCGAAAGTTGGCGGAGACCGTCGCTCGGCTCGGAATCTACGGCCGTCCCGATCCGGCGGATGGCCAGGTCTATCCCACAGCGTATCGACCACCGCTCTACCCGCTGCTGCTAGCTTGTTTGGCGGACGATGCGGGAGTCTCGGGGCCAGCTGTTGCGATTTTTCACGTTGTGTTAGGCGTCGGAACTGTCGCCTTGGTGCTTTTACTCGGTGAGAGTCTGGGCTTGGGCCGCCGTTCGGCGCTGGCCGGCGTGCTGGTCGCCTGCGACCCGATCCTGATGCATCAAGCAACGCTCGTCATGACCGAAACGTTGGCCGCATTCCTTGGCGCGGTCGGCATGGTGTGCGCTATGGCGGCGTTACGGCGGCCCATCTTGTCGACCAAAGCCTGGCATTGGCCCGCCGTTGGTTGGACGATCGCGACGGGTGCCTCGGCGGGCGTCGCCGCTTTGTGTCGTCCCACGTTTCTGCCATGGTTGGCCTGTTTGGCCTTTCTAGTTTTCTGCGGCAACTTGATGGGAGCGTTCCAGAGGAGGCGTTTTTCGAAGGCGAACGCGCTTGCGGCAGTGATACCAGCGGCAGGACTGGCGACGCTCGTGGTATTCAGCGGGCTCGTGATCATCGCACCATGGGCCTTTCGGAACAGCCGGCAAATGGGTCGGTGGATCATGACCACGACCCATGGCGGCTACACGCTGTTACTCGGAAACAACCCGGACTATTACGAGTGGCTTCGGTCTTCTTTTTCTTCTTCTTCGTCGTTGTCGTCGTCGGAAAGTCTGCCATGGCAATTGCCCAGTGATGACTATTTGATGGAGCGGTGCCGCCAGTCGCTGGCCACGGAGGAACGAACGGAGCATGCCAAGCGGCGAGGTGTGTCACGGGAATTGGCGGAGGACGCGCTGGCCGGCCGCTGCGCGCAAAACCATATTGCGGCCGACTGGGCCGCGTTCGGTTGGGCCAGTTGGCGAAGATTGGTGC
This sequence comes from Planctomycetota bacterium, assembly GCA_046074805.1. Lineage (GTDB taxonomy): Bacteria > Planctomycetota > Planctomycetia > Pirellulales > Pirellulaceae > CAIXSC01. Next base: position 2,088 of record JBJTOW010000571.1, read on the forward strand.
AATTTTGGAGTCCCCTGCCCCATGCGACTCGTAAAGGCGAAAGCGCCGCCGCACGGGCGGCTCGGTATGCGGTCGCCGTTTGGTACGTGGTTGTCGGCGGATTCGCGGCGTGGGGCGCGGGGGTCTGGCTTTCCGCCGTCGTTCGCGCGGCTCGGATGCTGTTCGCAGGCGTTTCGAGCGCTCGTCAACGGAGTCTCCAACGATGGGCGATTACGTGGAGTCCGCTAATGATGCTTGTCATTTGTTTCGCGGCCGCCCACACCGTCTACTGGAGCAATCTGCGGATGCGTGGGCCGATCATGCCTGCGGTTTGTCTGCTAGCGACCGTTGGTTGCGGATTCATGACCCGAGGTGGCGGCGTCGGCGGAGGTGCCGGTGTCGGTGGCCGTGCTAAAAGCTGAGCTGAAGGTCCACGATTTTCGCGAACCTCTGCGGGGCGTTTCGCGTCTAGTTTTCGAACCGCTATATTCGACAGATCAAGGGCGGACCAGCGGTGCGCCACTCACGTTTCGTTCCACGATCTTGAACCTAGCCAATTAGGAAAACGCATTACAGTGGCGCACGAGATCCAACGCGGTCAAAGCATTCGGAGTGAGAAGGCGGTACTGGTGCGGGTGATATTGCCCGAGCACACGGACATCGGCGAGCCGCTTGAGGAATTGGAAGGGCTGGCGACAACAGCGGGTGTCAAAGTCGAAGGTGGAATGACGCAGCGTCGCGAGCGTCCTGACCCGGCCACCTACATGGGGTCTGGAAAGGTCGAGGAACTGAAGCGGCTGGTGGAGGAACATGACGCGGACGTTGTCTTGTTCGACAACAATCTCAACCCCGGCCAATCGCGCAATCTGGAAAAAACGCTTAAGGTCAAGGTGCTCGACCGCACCGAGCTGATCTTGGACATTTTCGCCTCGAACGCCCGCACCTATGAGTCGCGGTTGGCGGTCGAATTGGCGCAAATGGAGTACTCACTGCCGCGATTGAAAAGGCTGTGGACGCACTTGTCGCGCATCAAGATGGGCGTTGGAATGCGTGGGCCGGGCGAAAAGCAGTTGGAAACCGACCGGCGGCTCGTGGAGAAACGCATCTACGAGTTGCGGGAAGAGCTGCATGGGATCGAGCGGCGGAAGGAGCGGCAAGTCGCCGCTCGCCGCGACCACATGACCGTGTCGCTTGTCGGCTACACGAATGCTGGCAAGAGCACTCTGATGAACGCGTTGACCGACGCCGACGTTTTGGCGGCCGACAAGCTGTTCGCGACGCTCGACACACGCACTCGCCGCTGGCATTTGCCCAGTTGGGGCCCCGTGTTGCTCAGCGATACTGTCGGATTCATCCGCGACCTGCCCCACTCGTTGATCGCCAGCTTCAAAGCGACCCTGGAAGAAGCGAGACAGGCCGATCTACTGCTCCACATCGCGGACGCCTCGAACCCAGCCGCCATGGAACAGATCGCCGCTGTCTACCAGGTGCTCGAAGAGATCGGCATTCTGGCGAAAGACACCCTGCTGGTGCTCAACAAGATCGATCGGCCGATGGCGGCCGAACGAGCGGCCAGCTTGATGGCGCGCTATCCAAACGCGGTGCCGATCAGCGCACGGTCACGGGATGGCTTTGATAGGCTGGCGATCGCCGTCAGCGACGCGTTGAGCCGCGCCTTCGCCGACCTGGAAGTCGAAACTCACGTCAGCAACGGCAAGTTGTTATCCTACTTGGCGGAGCATGGCGAAATTCTCTCGCAGCGGTACCAGGAAGATCGCGTGACCGTGCATTGCCGCATACCGCAGCGGTTTATCGGCCGGATACACAGCGACGGCACCGCCGTGCGAACTCGCGATGGCCAGCCGGTCGAGCGACCGGTGAGCGAGTATCGTCGTCCGGGAATCGCCACAACGCTCGATATGCATGTGGAAGCGCGCGATTCCGCCACTGAGTCCGCAGACGGACCCGCCAGCGTCGAGCCCGATTCCGACAACGACATATTGACGCTCACGACCAAGGAATCGCTCGAAAAGTGAGCCGTAAGGTAAATCGGCAAGAGCTTACTGACGGCGATGTCTTTGGAGTGCGGCGCCCGCCGGCGCCGCTTTCGCACCCGATAGTTGTTTCCTAATGACGGTGATTTTTTCTTCCCTCGGTGGCCGTTCGCGGCGACTCGGTGCCGGCGTTGAGTAAAGCGGTGCCTGCGGCACCGCACTCCAAAGACCGCAGCGTCAAGTTCGCTGGTTGCGCTCGGTGGCCGTTTTCGGCGACACGGTGCCGGCGTTGAGTAAAGCGGTGCCTGCGGCACCGCACTCCAAAGACCACAGCGTCAAGCTCGCTGGTAACGCTCGGTGGCCGTTTTCGGCGACTTGGTGCCGGCGTTGAGTAAAGCGGTGCCTGCGGCACCGTACTCCAAAGACCGCGGCGTCAAGCTCGCAGGTCGCGCTCGGTGGCCGTTCGCGGCGACTCGGTGCCGGCGTTGAGTGCGACAAGTGGGCCCCAACCGCCTAGAAACCTCGAGCGGCACGCACATCCTCGAAATCCCGAAGATGGTAGTCAATGCCGACGTAGTCAAGCACTCGACATAGGCCGCGAAGCGCGACACCAAAGCCGTCGGGCCCGCTGAAACCGCCGAACTGGCCGCCACCTTTGACGTGCGGTTCCAAATCGAGGAACACTCCCGGGATACCACGCCGCGTCAATTTTTTCTCCAACGCCGGCAAATGCTCTTTGAAGTTCCGCAAGATCGCCTCATGGCCGCTGTCGCCGAGGTCCGCTGGCACAAAATGCTTCAAGGCCTCCTCGTCGATATGGCCAGTCCGCTGCACCGGCGCGGGATGGCGATAGTCCTTGATGTGCATCCAGCCAAGCCGATCCCTCATCGTCAGATACTGCTGGAAAACTTCGTCACACGAAAAACCTTGAGTGACGATGTTTCCGGCATCGAAGATCAACACCAGCGCGGGGTGATCGACTTGACGATGGATCTCGGCCATCAAGTCGCCGTTTTGGCCGACCAAATTCGCCTCGACTTCCAGTCCGAACGTCAAATCGCTGCGGTGGCACACCTCGGCGATCTGTCCCAGTTGGTCAACCACCTGCGGCAGGTGGTCTTTCGGATCGGTCCCGCGTGGATGGTAAAAAGAAAAGCCGCGGATCAGCTTGGTTTCAAAGGCGTGAGCCAGTTCGCAAACCCGATTCACATCTTCCGCCATGTACTGCTGGAATGGCACAAAGCGGTTCTTCGAACCATCCTCGACATCCAGCAACTTCACCTTGCCGATAGGCGAACCTATCGAGGCGACATTCAAGCCGTACTCGTCCTCCATGTGGCGGATCTTCATGATCTCCTGCTTCGTCAGCAGCATCACGTTCTTCACGCCATGGCCTGCGTCGATAAACCGCAGCGAATAGAATTGAAGGCCTGCGGCGGCGAATGCCACGAACTGCTGCTCGGCCGTCTTTTGGTTGGCCGCCTCGTCGGCGAACCCTGACAGAATCACTCGGGGACGGTCGGACATGGGCGGTCATCCTTCGATTCGGGGTGGTCGTGCGAACGCTTCGACCGCCAATCCTGGTGGCGGCGGCCGCATTGTGCGGCCGTCCCGCTTTGCTGGCAAGTAGACCAACCGGCCAGCCGACTTGTCTGGCCAATGAGGCTCCGTTTGGTTATCCTTCACGCATGGAACACGTTGCGACATCACAGCGGTCCCTGACCGTCCACCGGCTTCGCGCCGGAATGGTCGGCATGGGGATGATCTTCGACGAAACCTACCGGCCATTTTTCGAAACGGCGCGACAACGCGGTGTTTACGACCCGCGATTCGGCTTGTGCGAGATCGAATTGGCGGCAGTGGCTAGCAAAACGGGCAGTCGCGCGGCGGCCTACAAGGCGTCAGCGGGCGAACGCATCGCCGACTTCCACAGTTTCGCCGAACCCGATTCGACGGACAAACTCCTCGCGGCGGGCGTCGACTTCGTCTGTGTCGCCACGCCCGACGACCGGCATTTCGAGTCGTCCCGTGCGGTGCTGGAATCCGGCAAACATTTGCTGCTGGAGAAACCATCGGTGCTGTCGCTGGCCGAACTCGACGCGCTCGAGCGACTGGCACGGGAACGCCAAGTGCTGGCCAAGGTGGTTTACCACAAGCTTTTCGATCCGGATCACAAGAAGTTGCGGACATTCGTCCACGACGGAATGTTGAAACACGTGAACAACGGGTATTGCTCGCTGCTGGAACCCAAGCAGATTTCCGGCGCCCAGTTCGCCGAATGGATCGTGGGACGCAATCCGGGCACGTACGTCGCCGTCCACTACATCAAGCTGATCGATTTCACCTTCGGGGGAAAACTGACGAGCGTGACCTGTTCAGGCCAACGGGGACTCGTGGGACCAGCCGACGGCCCCACCTGGGACTCGACCCAATTGCGGTTGGGGTACCGCTACGACGACGGTCGCGAGGCGGCGTTCGATATCCATACGAGTTGGGTGACGCCGGACAATTTTCCCGGCTACGTCGAGCAGGAAGTGCAGTTCCGGTTCGACAACGGCGTGTGGAACTCGCATAGCCGTAAACGTGGCGTGGAATGCACCATCGAAGGGCATACCCCGTTCACGGTGAAGACGACGATGAACAATCACTACAACGGACGGTTTGTCGAGCCGACGGGCGAGCGCGTTCAGCGGGGCTACGGCATCGAGGTGCTCGAGCAGTTCGCCCGCGAAGCGGCCTATGTCGAATTTGGCGGACCACCAGCAGAACGGCCGCGCCGATTGGACGAAATTCGAGCTTTCGCTTACAACGACTTTGTGGCGGAACGGCAGGTCGTGGCGGCGGTCCAAGCAATGGAAGCGATCCTGGCGGCACATGCCGATGGTCGTCCGAATTGCGTCGTCCATGTGAACCATTCGGCGGGCGGTCTTGTCCTGTTCGAACCTGGCCATGCCCAGCCCACCGTTTTATACGGTCCGCCCGTGTAGTTTTTCGTCGATTATCGGTTAAGCTCGCGGAGCGGCGAAGGTGGTTGAACAGCCCCGGTCGAGTTTTCGAAAGTGTGATTGCTTTCTGACTTTCCTGGGTTCGTTCCGCTGGCTGCCTCTGGACTGTCTGACCACCGCCTGTTCGCTTTCCCGCCGTAACCCACCTGCGAATTCACTCCCCTTCCCGCTCCTCGCTGGAATCTACCATGGCCTCTGTCATTGAGACGACCTTCGCGGCCAAGGCTGTCGCCACGCCGCACAAACATGCCTCGATCGAGCATCCGTGCGAGCCGGATTCAAACCAGTGGCGTCGACGCCTTGGCGAAACTGAGCCGACATGCTTGCGGACATACACGCCGTCGCTGGCCGTGTTCGCCAAGAGTGCTGGTTCGTATCACTGGACGGCTGACGGCCGGAAACTCGTTGATTTCACCTCCGGCGTGCTTGTGGCCAACCTCGGCCACAACCCGGCCCGCTG
>JBJTOW010000572.1:0-3037 GCA_046074805.1 Planctomycetota bacterium
GTTTCTAAACCGAGAGCGCGAGAGTTCGCGGGCCATTTCTTGGCGGGACGGAACCAACCCTTGCCCGCGGCGCTCCCCACGAGAAAATCGAGAGCACCCAACCGCCACCGACATGCTCGCAAACTCTTCCGCACACGCCGGATAATTCGCGGCCCTCGACGGGAGGCGATTCGACGCCGAGAGCTAACTTCCGTGTCGCTCAGGGTTCGCGAAAGTAAGAGAGTACCCCCGGCAGGATTCGAACCTGCGACCTGCGCTTTAGGAAAGCGCTGCTCTATCCAGCTGAGCTACGGGAGCATGACCGATACGCGTCGGTCAGGACAGTCACTGCCCTAACCGAACGGGACACGACAGGAGGACTGCGGGTTCGCTCGTCGGGGCTGAATGATTGACCGACGAATTCTAGCCGCTCGGAAAGGTTCGGAAAAGCCGCGCTCGACGCGGCGGCAGATCGAATCGTGCTACCGAACTAGGCCGCCAGCCCAAGCCGCCAGCCCAAGCCGCCGGACGAGGCCGTCGGACGAGGCCGCCTGACCAAGCCGACAAGGACTTTCCCATGCAGACGCGGGTACCCGGCTGGCGAGTCGCCGTTTAACGCGGTCCAATCCCAACGTTCCTTTCCTCTGGAGCGTGTCCCGATGAATTTACCCATGTGCTTGTGGCTTCCCGGCAGCGGGAGGCGGATCGCGGCAGCAGCGACTCGTTGCGTGTGCCAGCTTGGCGGCCTCGGAGTGCTGATCGCGGCGTTGTTCGCGACCCCCGCTGTCACGCGGGCGGCGGAAACGGCGAAGCCGAATTTTTTGATCATCCTGACCGACGATCACGGTTACGGCGATGTTTCGATTTACCGCTCCCACGCCACACCGGCACGCGGCGCTGGCCCGCTTGTGCCGGAAGACGGCGACGTGCGGACGCCGAATATCGACCGCATCGGACGCGAGGGACTGCGGTTCACCGCCATGCGGTCCAACTGCACCGTCTGCTCGCCGTCGCGGGCCGCGTTGCTTACGGGGAAGTTTCCCGATCGCGTCGGTGTGCCGGGGGTAATCCGCACCGCGCCCGCCGATTCCTGGGGCTATTTCGATCCGGCCGCGAAGACGCTGGCCGATGAACTCAAGCGGCTCGGCTACCACACCGGAATCGTCGGCAAGTGGCATCTGGGGCTGGAATCGCCCAACACGCCCAATGAACGCGGCTTTGACCATTTCCACGGATTCCTTGGCGACATGATGGACAGCTACACCAGCCATCTCCGCCACGGCCGAAACTACCTGCGGCTCAATCGCGAGCCGATCGAAGCCATCGGGCACGCTACCGACCTGTTCACCGACTGGGCCAAGGCCTACCTCCACGAACGCGCGAAGGCGAAAGACCAGCCGTTCTTCCTGTATCTGGCTTACAACGCGCCTCACTTTCCGATCGAGCCGCCCGCCGACTGGCTGGAACGCGTTCGCCGCCGCGCGCCCCGCCTGCCGCCGAAACGCGCCGCCAACGTGGCGTTCGTCGAGCACTTGGATGACCGCGTCGGCCAGGTGCTGAAGACGCTCGACGAGACCGGACTAACGAAAAACACCGTGGTCGTGTTTTCCGCCGACAACGGTGGGTCGCTGCCCCATGCGCAAAACAACGACCCGTGGCGCGGCGGCAAACAAGATCACTATGACGGTGGTCTGCGCGTTCCGTTCTTGATGCGGTGGCCGGCGAGAATCGGAGCGGGCCGCGTCAGCGACTATGCGGGCCTGAATTTCGATCTCTTTCCAACGTTCCTCGAACTGGCCGGCGGTTCGACCCGGCCGGACATCGACGCGGTCAGCCTCGCCCCGATTGTGGCCGGCGGCGCCGTTGAGCGGCCGCGCGACCTCTACTTCACGCGGCGCGAAGGCGGAGCGAAGTATGCCGGAAAATCGTACGAAGCGATCATTCGCGGTCCGTGGAAACTGCTGCAAAACGACCCATTTCAACCGTTCGAGCTGTATAACCTCGACAACGACCCGGGCGAGTCCCGCAACGTGGCGGCCGACCATCCGGCGATCCTGCGGGAACTGGAAACCGCGCTTCGAGCACATATCCAACGCGGCGGCGCGGTCCCGTGGCAGCCTCCCGCCATGCGTTCGGCCGAACCGAAGCCCTGATTTTCCACAACATCAACCTGCATCATCGAGGAGTTCGTTATGGGGACCGTCGCGCGAACCGTGGTCATCACCGGCGTAAGCCGCGGCCTGGGACGGGCCATGGCCGAGCGGTTCATCGCCGAGGGCCATCGGGTTTTCGGGTGTGCGCGGTCAGCGGACAGCATCGCCGACTTGAAACATCAATTCGGCGAACCCCATGGCTTTGAAACGGTCGAAGTGACTGATCGCCGACAGGTGGAAGCGTGGAGCGCACGCGTGTTGGAGGCAGCCGGCCCGCCCGACCTGCTGCTCAACAACGCCGCCATCATCAACGCCAATGCGCCGCTGTGGAAAGTGCCGCCCAAAGAGTTCGGCCATGTCATCGATGTCAACATCAAGGGCGTCTACCTGGTGCTGCGGAGCTTTCTGCCAGCGATGATCGAACGGCGCCGCGGCGTGATCGTCAATTTCAGTTCGGGGTGGGGACGGTCGACATCCAGCGAAGTGGCTCCTTACTGCGCCACGAAATGGGCCATCGAGGGCTTGACACAATCGCTGGCCGCAGAACTGCCCGAAGGCATGGCCGCCGTGCCGCTCAACCCGGGCATTATCCACACCGACATGCTGGCCAGCTGCTTCGGCGAAATGGCCAGCAGCTATCCCACGCCGGAAGCCTGGGCGAAAACAGCAGTCCCCTTTCTATTGCGACTCGGGCCTCGCGATAACGGCCGGCCGCTCACCGCTCCATAACATCGATTTAGATTCATAACCTCGCTCTATAACACCCATCTATTACACCAAGTCATTACACTCATCCATAACATTGCCCCATAAAGTGACTGTATAATATCAAGCAACGATCGTCCCATGTCATTCGACGTCGCTCCATGTCGCCGTGCGAGTTGCCGCGCTATCGGATTCGCGAT
>JBJTOW010000573.1:0-6963 GCA_046074805.1 Planctomycetota bacterium
TCGAACTGACTCGGTCCGCCGCTCATCCAGAGCAGAATCACGTGCTTCTGTTGTTGTGCGGCGAGCTTCGCATGCTCCGCGGCGAACAGGTTTCCGAATCCGCCGAACGCAATCCCGCTCGCGATGGCTCCCCGCAGCAGCGTCCGCCGAGAAACGGCATGTTCAAGCCGATGTCTTTCGTCAATCAATTGGTCGTGCATAAGTTGTCCAATCATGGAGTCTCTGTGCTACCGACTACCCAAGCAACTCTTCCAGCGGGCCGTGCTGGTTAAGATCCTTCAGCCCCGGATCGGCCATGCCGAAGCTGTCGCGCGACGAGCCGGCCAGGTGCAACAGCGTCACGTACATGTTGGCGATCGTGCGGTGGCCGGGCTGGCCATAGCCGGGATAATCGACATAGCGGCCGGACTTCAACTTGCCTCCCATGTTGCCGATCACCACCATCGGCCACTCCCAGCAGCGGCTGTGATGCGCCTCGGCGCCGTCGCTCAGGTAGACGATGACCGTGTTGTCGAGCATCGTGCCGTCCCCTTCCTTCACCGCGTCGAGCTTCTTGCACAGTCCGGCGATCAGGTCGAAGTGGTAGCGGCGGATGTAGTCGTACGTTTGCAGGTAGTCCATGCCGTTCTGGCCGCCGCCGTGACCCGTATGGTGCTTGCCCTGCTTCAGCCCCAGGCCCGTGAAGGTGATGTCGAAGTCCTGCTCGCCTGCGGCCGAGGAGATCGTCAGCACGTTGGTCAACCCGCTAATCAGCGTGGCCGCGGCGATGTCGAACTGGGCGTCGAGCCGATCGGTTTCGACGGCGCTGGTGTACTTGTCGCTCGGCGCCGGAGCTCTCTCGCGAAGCGTGTACTGGATTTCATTCAGTCGGCTCTGTCGATGGCGCAGCGTTTCAAACGTTTCGAGGTACGCGCCGAACTGTTCGCGTTCCGGCCCGGCTAGACTGGCTTCGGCCGCTTTCACGTCGTCCTTCAGGAAGTCGAGCACGTTATTCTTGGCGATGAACTCTTGCTTGGCCGACCCTTCCGCGACGCTGCCGAACAGGGCGTTGTAGGCTTGCCGGGGTTGGCACATGATCGGCAGCAGCTTCCCCGCACCCCAGGCCGAGATGCTGTAGACGACGTTGTTCTCCAGCCGCTTGGAGATGCCCAGCCCGATGTGCGGGAAGATGCCTGGCACGGCCTTGGCCAGTGCTGCGTCGATCGTCTCGTGACATTCCGCCGGTCCCTTGCGACCGCCGGGCACGGCCCCCAGCGCCCCGTGGTCGTTGGAATGCCCGCCGCCGCAAATGCGGCCGGAAAGTCCGTTCACAATCGTCAGTCTGTCCTGCCATGCCGCGACCGGTTCAAGCGAGAACGCCAACTTTCTCCCGGCCAGCGACACGTCGATGAATTCCGCCGGACCGTTGAGCGGCTTCTCTTCGCGTTCCTTGCGGACGACGCCTTCGGGCGGGATCTGCTGCGGCTTCACGCCGTTGCTTTCGACGACGAATACGAACCGCTTGGCCGTGATCGGCTGTCCGGCAGCATGGGCCTTTAACTGCGCCAAGATCGGGTGCAGGAATGTGGCGCCCGCAGACAGGCCGAGGGTCTTCAGCGCATCGCGACGATTGAAAAACATGGCCAAATCTCCGTGGAAAGAGTAGGGATCGTGGAATTCGATATCTTTGAAATCAAACGAGATTTAGGAATTGGACTTCTTCGACGCGGCTTTGGGCACCGCGTTCGGTTCCGGGGACGCAGGGACCCGGTACAAAAACGATTCGCTGGTCAGCAGCGCGGTGATCAGCGCCTTCATACTGCCGCCGCTCTCCTGATACGCCTTGTGCGACGCCTGCAAACTCGCCGCATCGCCGGGTGATTCGTTCCGCCCCAGCCAATAGCGGAAGGCATGCCGCACGAAGACCTGCTCGACTCGCTCGGACGACGCCAGCCGCCTCATCAGTTCCACCGGACCGTTCACCGGTCCTTCCAGGCTCGGGTCGCCGACATGAGCCACCAGCCCGCTGATATTCAGCGGCGCACCCCGCATCACCGGGCCGAGATTCTTTCCCTTCTTGTCGACGTTCTTCTCCGTCGCTTCGGGATCAAGCACCTGCTCCGCCGTACGGAAGCGGCCAAAGTGGTCGTACTGTTCGAACGGGTACGCCAGATCATTCATCAACTGGTGACACTTCCAACAGTATTCCTGCTGCGTCACCGCCATCCGCTCGCGGAGCGTCATTTCGGGAGCGATGGTTAGTTGCGCATCAACCGTGATCGGGATGTCAGGCACCACGTTCCCCAACAACCGTTCACGAATCCACTTGCCGCGGTGGATCGCGTGGTTGTCGAACGTCGTCGAATGCGCGACCAGCCAAGACGGCTGCGTCAGAATCCCGGCCCGCTGATCGGCTGGCAGTTCGACCGGCTGCTCGACGGGAAAATCGGTCAGTCCGTACGACTCGTAAATCAGTTTCTGTTGCGGTTTGAATACTTTCCCTGCGTTCTTCACAGGATCCTTCTTGAGGTCTGCTTCAAACTTTGCCCGCGCTTCGGCAACCTTCTTCTTCGCCTCAGCCGCCGACTTGTATGCCACGAAGGACTTGTTCGTGGTGAGTAGTTCGCGGAGCACGTCACGGTCCTGATCAAGCACGTATTGCACCAGCCGGTCGGTGTCCTCGACGAGCACCCGCGGCTCATGCCCCGGATGATCGACGGCCGTCCCGCCGCCATTGGCTTCTTTGAAGATGTCAGTCGCCTTGTCGTATCCGAAATACTCGCGGAAGAACCGCAGGATGCGGGATTTGTCGGTCTTGGCGTCGTCGAGCAACCGCTGCACCTGCTGGGCGACTCCCTCGTCGGTATTAAGCCCGCCCGTCGCCGCGGCCGCCAGAAGCTGCGAATCCGGACCCTTGTCGGTCAGAGCGTAGGCGATCGCGAACGCGATTTCGCGGGGAGCCAGCCGCACGCGACCCTTGTCATCGGGCTGGCCGCTGCCCACCTCCATCCGAAACACGGCCTCGGGCAACATCAGGACGGTCGCCAGCGTGTAGCGAGCGCCGACCATATAGCCCGCCTCAGAAATGTTCTTCTTGAGCAGCGCCACGAACTTCTCCCGCTCGCGGTCGGTCGGCGGGCGTTTGAGAATCTGTTTGAATTGGAAAGTGATCGCCGTTTCGAACTGCGCGTCGGTCGGCGCGACCTGCGGATCGAACAGCGACTGGAGTTCCCTGGCTCCATTCCATTTGACGATCTTGCCGTTCTCGACCGTATGCACCGTCTGCCCCTCGACAATCACCAGCGCGTTCTGAAACAACGTGGCTGTGACCGGCTCGTCGATCGTCGGCTCGCCCATGTCCTTGAACGTCGTGCCGCCCAAGGGCGAAAACGGCTGATTGGCACCCGGCCGCTTGGCGGCGTCCTTGAGGAACGCCCCATAGATTTCCGGGCTGACGCGACGGACGCGGCTCCCACCGTCGAACGGCGGAATGTTGTTCGGATCGAACAGCACGGCGTGCGACGTGACGTTGCCATTTTCATATGCGGCCCGGCGCGTGAAATTCCGGTTGGCGCGTTTCGACTCGGCGTGAGCCCAACCGATCGTCGCTGCCAAGCCCATCGCATCCGGCCGCGGCTTCTCCTCCGGCGGCATCTGGCCCTTGGTGAGTTTCTCCACGATCGTTGCCCACCGCGCCCCGCTAACGCTGGCCTTCATATCGGGGTCGAGCGTCGTCAGATCCAGTTCACCCTCGGGATCTTTCGCGCCGTGGCACTCGACGCAATGTTTGGCGAGAAACGGCTTGACCGACCGTTCAAACGCCGCCCGACTCTCCTCGGCGTTGGCGAATTTCATCTCGGCGGTGGATGCCAAACGGAAGGGAAGTGAGAACGGAAGCAGGCAACCAAAAATCCAGAATCCGAACATCGAAGTCCGAAACAACTTCAAAACACAAATTACCAATGCTCGAAACGGCCAGGGGGAGTGCGTCTTGGTCATTTGAATTTCCGTCTTGCGGCTGCGGGTTAAAGGAAATGTGTTCTCGGTGCGAGCATCAGGCGGCCTCAGACTCCGATCGTTATTGGCGCAGCGGACAAGAAACTTAGCAGTGATTTTGCGAAGATTTGCCAATCCCTTCTTCTCTTTACGTCCGTTGGCGCGGCCCGCTACCTAAGCGTTTGATATGTTCCTTCGACGCGGACCGGGTCAAGACTCGGGACGTAGTTGGCTTGGCCGCGATCCCCCTTGCCGCGCGATCCCAATCCGCCGACGAACGGACGTATGGGCGTCTGGGAGGTAGGCAGCGGATCCATGGCGCGGAGGAATTCACCGGTCAGCAGGTTGACTCGTACCAGCCTTGGCGGCGGCGCTGTCACGCCACGCTGCCGAGCTTTGAGCGCAGCTTCTTCCGTCGCGCCTACTAGCGTTTCCAACACTGTGTAGTCGGGACTCACTTGGTACAGGGCGTAGCCGACGCGCGGCGCGTTATCGCGCGTCAGACCGGAGAAATTCGCTTGCCAGTAAACCTGCGACTGGTAACAGAACAACCAGTTCCAGTCGTCGTCGGTTAGGAAGTCGCGCAAGTCGAGCCGGCGGACGATTTCGCCCGTCTTGCGATAGACGGTCAGCCGGTGCGAAAAGCCGGCGAAATCACGGGCGTCGGGCTTGGTCACGTCCGGTGTCTTGGCGTTGTCGGGCCGCGGCGCGAGCACGTTCGGGTTCCAGATCGCGAAAGTCTCACCGTTCGGCGCGACGAACGTGTGTGCGTGCAGCGGGTCGAAGACGGCGCTGGTGCCAAATCGCAAACCGGCGAGCTTGCCGCTGAGCGTCTCGTCCGTGCGAGTGTCCTTCCACGTGTACTTCCAGTGCGACGGCATCGGCTTGCTGTCGCGGCCGGGCACGGTCACGAGTTCCGCCGTGACGACGAAGCGTCCGTCGGCGGACTGGCCGCCATCGAAGTAAGGATGCCGCGAGTGACCGGCGCTGGCGAAGTTTCCGAAACACAGAAAACACAAGCCGAAAACAGTACAAAACCAAGTTCGCATTAAAACACCTCCATCACCGGCCTCGCGCTGGTGGTCAAGAAAGTCATCGGCCGGCCTTCCTTCGAGATGTATTCCCTGTGGTAGTCGATCGCCAGCGCGTGGGAGATCGTGGCCAGGAAGTCCTGGGCATTGACGGGGTGGTCGATTACCTCGCCTCCCTTCGCGTCAACCCGGCCGACGACGCGCCCGCCTTGCACGCCGCCACCGGCAAGCCAGGTGGTCCAGGCATTCGCGTAGTGGCCGGCGCCGAGCGTTTGGTTGTAGCCCGAGTCGCGAAGCTGCGGCGTGCGGCCAAACTCGCTCATGAACACCACCAGCGTATCCTCCAACATCCCGCGTTGTTTCAGATCGCGAAGAAGATAGGCAGTAGCGGGATCGAGGTACTTGGCGCGACGCGCGATGTTCTTGTCAGCGCCGCCGTGATCGTCCCAGCCGTCCAGCGTGACCTCGACGAACGGCACACCGGCCTCGACCAATCGCCGAGCGAGCAACAGCGATTTGCCATACTGCGACGAACCATAGCCGTCGCGAACTTCCGGCGTCTCGCGTTCCAGGTCGAACGCCTTCATTTTGTCCGAGTGCAGCAGTTGCCGAGCCTTGCGGTGATTCGCGCGATGAGCGGTTCCGGGCGCGGACGGCCGAGCGGTCTGCGCGGCGGTCTCGAATTCCTCTAGCAACCTGGCCGACTCATCGAACGCCGCCAGTTCGACGGCCGGCTTGAGGTTTTCAATGCCTTTGCTCGGATCGTTCACCGGCACGGGGGCATGCTTGGGTCCGAGATACGCCGGCGTCGACCGATGCAGCGGCCCGCTGCCGAGGCCGTCGGAGCCCGCATGAATGCTGACGAAATTCGGCAGTTCGGCCGTGTCGCTGCCCAGCTCGACCGAGCCGATATTGCCAATTGACGGGTATTGCACCGTGCCGTTCGGATTGTAACCAGTGTGCATCAGGATGCGGGCCCGTTCGTGAACGCTATTACCCGTGCTCATGCCGCGAATCAAGCAGATATCGTCCATCGACGCGGCGAGGCACGGGAACAGTTCGCAAAACCAAACGCCGGGGACGGATGTGGCGATCTGTTGGTTCTGGGCTTTGTAATCCGGGACGGTGAACGTGTGGTGTTGGCTCACGCCGCCCTGCATGTGGAGCATGATGCAGGACTTAGTACGGGCAATCTTCTGTTCGTTCGCAAGGGCCAGCCGTGGCATGAGCCATCCGGAGGGCGATGCGGCGACGACGCCCGAAACGGCAATTCGGAGGATGTCGCGGCGCTGCACGCGAATCATGTCGTATGAATGCATCGCATTTCTCCGTTGTAGCTACTGATTCAATTGAAACTCACTGCTATTGACCAGGACCCATAACACTCGGGTACAGCCTTTCCTTGGCGACGGCTGAGCCGCCACGAACGACCGGAAACGCGACCGCTCCGCGTCGCTCGGTCGCCGCGACAACGCCGAAAGGAAAAGGCCGTCGATCACTTCATTGACCGGCGCGTCATTCTGCATCAACCGTTCGACCACACTCCCGCCCAAGTTGAAATTGGCTTGGTTCATCAGCTTCAGCGCGTGCGGCACGCCTAGCTTCAGTTCGAGCGGGTCGTCGCCTTCGCTCGGGTTACGAAACGCCGCAATGAACGTCGTCCGCGGCGATGGAGGGGGCGGGGCCTTCGGGTTTGGCTTTTTCACCGGCAGTGTTGGATCGGTCAGGTCCGGCGTTTCGAACGCCATGCACAAGGCATCGTGAAGCTGCTCGGGCGTGAGCACTTTGACCGTCATACGCCCGAACAAAGCCTCCACGCGAGGCGACTCCGACGGCGAACTCGCACGGCTCGTCCGCTGGTAGGTGTCGCTCAGGCAGATGCACCGAACCAGATGGCGCACGTCGAAATCCGCCGCGACGAACTCGTCGGCCAAATTGTCGAGCAACTCGGGATGCG
>JBJTOW010000574.1:0-6587 GCA_046074805.1 Planctomycetota bacterium
GGACTAGAAGTCCGTCGTACGGGGAGGCGACGGACTGGGAAGTCCGTCGTACGGGGAGGCGACGGACTGGGAAGTCCGTCGTACGGGGAGGCGACGGACTAGAAGTCCGTCGTACGGGGAGGCGACGGACTGGGAAGTCCGTCGTACGGGGGGGCGACGGACCAGGAAGTGCATCGTACGGCAGAGCCGAGTGCGCCGCCGATTCAACACGCGGTTTAGCGCCGTTTTGTGATCGTCGCGTAGTAGGCTCCGACTTCGTCGCCCTGCTCGCTGACGAATACCGGGGCGAGTCGATGCGAGCCAGCAGACAGCTCAACCGTAAAGTCGATCGCCTTGTCGGCGGCGGCGATCCGCTCGGTGGCGAATTCACGGTCGTCAATCCGCAACACTGCGCGAACTGCGGCGATGGCGCGGCCGGGACGCGTACGAAGAGCCGCATCGGCGCCAGGCACGTTCGCTCCGGCCGGCAACGGCGCGACGATCGGAGTGTCCGCTTCCACGGGCCAGCGGCGAACGCTGATCGTGTAGCGGCCTTCCCTTAGCACCTTCACCGCCCAGTGGCCCTGATGTCGCGAGGGGGCGGACACGGCTTTCTTCGTCGCATTGGGCCGCGCGGGCTTGGCCGGCCCGAAGCCCTCGGCGACACGGATGTGGTGTTGACTCCAGGGCGGCAAGGCTTCTTGGATCCAATCATGACCACTGAGCTGCACGACCGGATGATCGGGATGGCCGAGATGGATCTCGGTGGTGCGGGCGAAAGTTGGTTCCAGTTCGGCCCACCACGCGTCGTAGAACGCCCGCATCCGCGCGGCTTGCTCGGGCTGCTTGTCGATCACATTCACTTGCTGGCCAGGGTCGGATCGCATGTCGAACAGCTCGTCGCCGTTGACCAACCGCCAGTGCTGGGACATGACGGCGGTCTGCTTCCATTTGATCGGATCGCGGACCCGCTGCGAATCAGTAACAAGAAAGCGGTCGGACCAGTCAGCGGGCGCATTCGTTTTGCCGAACAGCTGGCGAATCGAGCGGCCGTCGAACTTGACGGCCGGCGGTGTCGCGGCATGAGCCACTTCGAGCAACGTGGGCGCCACATCGACAGCATGGCAGAGCGTATCGTTGCGCTGTTCCCGGTTCCAACCAGCCGCCGGCCAGTGCGCGAAAAACGGCACGCGATGCCCGCCCTCGTATTCGCTGCCTTTCTTGCCGCGCATACCGGCGTTGAAGACACGTTCGCCGGTGGCAGTGCCGTTGTCCGTCGTGAAAATGAAGAGCGTGTTCTCAGCCACGCCAAGTTCCACAAGCAGCTTTCGCAGGGCCCCAACGTTGTCGTCGATGTTCGTGATCATCGCGAAGAACGACGCCAGCGCGGGCGGTTGGTCACGGTAGCGCTCCAAATACTCGACGGGCGCGTGCAGCGGTCCAGGGGGCGCGTTGGGAGCGATGTGAGCGTAAAACGGCCGTCGGTTGGCGACGCATTCGCGAATGAACCGCTGCGCCTCGCGGAAGAACACGTCCGTGCAAAAACCGCAGGCCGCTACCGGGCGGCTGTTGTGGAAGTAATGCCCATCGAAGTAGGCGTTGTCCCAGTAGTCAGGGGTCTGGCCGACACCGCCGCCGCCATGCCGGTAGACCTCGCCGAACCCCCTGTCTTCCGCCCGGTAAGGAAAATTGTCGCCGAGATGCCATTTGCCGAAGAGGCCAGTCGCGTAGCCCGAGTCGGCGAGCATTTTGGCGACCGTGATTTCGTCTTCGCGCAACATCGACCGGCCATTCACCGTATGCCAGACGCCCGTTCGATCGGTCCAGTGGCCGGTCAACAGCGCCGCGCGAGTTGGCGAACACGTCGGCGCGACGTGGTAATTCGAAAGTTGCGACGAAACGGCCGCCAAGGCGTCGAGATTCGGCGTCTTCACAACCGGGTTGCCCGTGCATCCCAGATCGCCGTAACCCTGGTCGTCCGTGATCACGAGCACGATGTTCGGTCGGCTCGGAGCGTTCGAGCCGCCGACTACGGTACCGGGAGCGGCACCCGCCGCGAGACGGGTGGCGAAAGCCAGGATCAATAAGGCCGTGAACTGAGTTTTCATAGCGGTACCATCGCGATAGGCCAACGGGCAGACAAATCCGTCGCGCGACCAGTAACGCGCGTCGCGACCGAGTGAAAATTCGGCGCTACGCGCAGCGAGAAGAAAAGTTGTAAACCGCTAGCCAGCGACAAGCTCGGGGATCGGCGCGCCGTGCTCGACGATGCGAGTCGGACGGCCGTTGAAGTCCTTAAGCATGCTGTTGGCCCAATCGATGCCCAGGTGGTGATAGAGAGTCGCGAGGAAATCGCCGGGTCCGCAAATGCGTTCCACGGCGTCTTCGCCGCGTTTGTCAGTCGCGCCGACGAACCGTGCCGTCTCGATGCCGCCGCCCGCCCAGATATTCGAAAAACCGCGGGGCCAATGATCGCGGCCCGGTTGCGTCGTGCCGGCCGGAGCGCTCGCGTTGCCCGCGCCCGTGCTCGCCGCGTAGCTGATCTTTGGGGTTCGGCCAAACTCGCCCGTCACGCACACGAGCACGCGTTTATCGAGCCCTCTTTCGTAGATGTCCTCGATCAACGCCGACACGGCTTGGTCGTAAGCGGCGGAACGGAACCGCATCGCGTCGAACACATGGTGGTTGACGGCGTGATCGTCCCAGTTCGACACGCGGCCGCACAGCGGGCCGCTGAGGCTGGTCGTGAGCACATCGACGCCCGCCTCGACAAGCCTGCGGGCCAACAACAGTTGCTGGCCCCACGTGTTCCGTCCGTAGCGATCGCGGGTCCGCGGGTCCTCGCGGTTCAGATCGAACGCCTCCTTCGTCTTCTCGCTGGTCATCAACGTCAGCGCACGTGTTTCGAACGAATCGAGCGCTTCCAGTTCCCGTTGCTGGTCAAACGATCGCTCGAGCGTGTCGAGTGTCTGCCGCAATGAGGCGCGGCGGCTGAGGCGCTGGACTTCGCGGGCATCGGACAGCCCGATATTGGGAACCGTGAACTGGGGCGCGTTCGGATCCCCCGACACGACGAACGGCGAGTAGGCGTCGCCGACATACGCGGGTCCGTTGTACTC
Source organism: Planctomycetota bacterium (assembly GCA_046074805.1). Classification (GTDB taxonomy): domain Bacteria; phylum Planctomycetota; class Planctomycetia; order Pirellulales; family Pirellulaceae; genus CAIXSC01. Next base: position 3,099 of record JBJTOW010000574.1, read on the forward strand.
GAGCGGCGGGTTGATGCCCACGTAAGGCGGAACAGGATTCGTCCGCGGCCCAGCTTGGGAGCGAAAGTAGTTGGCGACACACATCCAGTCCGGGTAACGCGGCTTGGGCTTATCGCGGGTGTCGGGGTCGCCGGACAGCAATTGCATGGAGCCGGCCGGGTGGCCGCCCGCCGACTGACGCATCGACCGCAAGACCACCATCTTGTCGGCGATCGCCGCCTGTTTCGGCAGCAGTTCCGTGAACTGCAAGCCGGGAACCTTGGTGTCGATCAATTCGAACGGACCACGGTACTCGCTGCCCGAAAGCGGCTTGGGGTCGTACGAATCGATGTGCGACAAGCCGCCGGGTTGCCAAACCATGATCACGGCGTTGTTCGCTTTCCGCGGCGCGATCGGCGCGGCGTTCGCGCATTGCTCGTCGCGCAACCGGAGAATCCCTGGCAGGCTCAACGTGGCGAAACCGGCCAAGCCCGTTTGCAGGAACGCCCGTCGTCCACCGGCGCCGAAGGGCACCGGTCCGGGGCAGCGGAGAAGGGGACGCTGATGCGGGGCGCGGCTCATCGGGTCGCTCCTGGTGTAACGCGAAGGTGGATCGGTTCCGTGACTACGATATCGACAATGTCGGTCGGCGGGGCGGCCGTCGAGTCCATTTTCGGCGCGCGATACTTCGCGACCGCGCCGCCATAAAACGCCAGCCAATGGTCGCCGGGCGGCAACTTGAGCGCCGCCAAATCCAGCAGCGCTTCGCTCTTCTCGTCGGTGATCGTGACGTTGAGCGGCGCAACGCGGTCAAAACCGCATCCCATCGGCCGCAGTTGCATCGTCGAACCGGAGAAATCGCTGCGACGAATCAGTTTCAGCGGAATGGCGAGTTTCCCGGTGCCGCTCGCGTCGATCGGACCTTCGTTCAGCGGCGTGATCGACAGCGGCGCTTGCTCCAAGCCGCTCGTCGACACAGCCACATCGGCCAGTAATCGCGGCCGGGGGATTTCGCCCCACGAATCCGGGATCGGCCACGCCATCGACGCCAACCGGCACGGTCGCACCGTCTCCTGGCCGTTCACGATTGCTCGGCCTGTGAAGCGCGCGTTCGCGAACGACCGCGGCGCATCGGCGGCGGCGGTCAGCAACAAGATGCCGCGCGATTGGCCCGCCGCCATCTTGAGTCCCCGGGCCGAAACTCCCGGCGGCAATTCCTCCATCTCCAACGAGATCTCCCCATCGAATCCGTCTCGCCGCAGGGCGACCACTTCGAGCGCCATCGTAGCTCCGCCGCGAAGTGACAGCGGCTTTGACAAGGCGTTGCGGTCGCCGTTACGCAGCTCCATGTGCAACGCCCACGCGACCAACGCGAAGTCTGGGGCTGCCGGGCGGATCACCAATCTATAGACGTTGGCGGGATCGCTGCGAGTGCCGCCAAACAGATCCGCGAGCCGCAATCGGTAGCGGCCGTCCTCGGGGACCTGCAATCGTCCGAGAAAATCCGACGAACCGGCGTTGTAGGGCGGGCCATCGTATGCGTAACCATTGCTCGAAACGCGCACGGGACTGGGAATGTCCGTCAATTCGAGCATGTCGACCAGTTGCTCGCCTTGCGGGCCGCTCGTCACCCGCTGCACGAGCGCTGCCGGATCGGTCGGGCGTCCGAGCCGTTCCGAGGCGACTTCGATCCACCAGTTTTCCCCCTTCTTCGCCTCGAACTCGAACACATCCACGTCCGCGGCCGGGAAGAACGAGCCGGCGATGTCGCAGGGCAGTGTGATTCGCTGAACGCGTGCCGCGTCGTTAGCCGGCACCACGCCGTCATTGGGTTCCACTTCGGACATGGCCGCCGCCGGTGGCAAACCGGTGGGAGGCCACGAAAAGGCGTTCACCGATTCCGTACCCGCTTGCCGGACGACAGGCGCGCCGGGCGCCAGTTCCCACAATCCCAACCGATAGAAAAACGCGGGGCCGCCCTTGTAGGTGAGCTCGTAGACCTTGATCACGTAGCCGCCATCCCGCGGCGCGGTGAAGTCGAGCGCCCCGCCGCGCCGTTCGACGAGCAAGTCGCGGCCCGCGTCGTCCGCGATCACAACGGTCGCGTCGAGTTTCGAGTCGATGCCGCGAGTCGCGCAGTCGACGACCAGTCGCTGCCCCTGCTTAGCCGTGAAGCGATAGTGGTCGATGGCGCGTGCCGAACAGACCGCGTTGCAGATCGAATTCACTTCCAGTGGAAAGGCCGTCGCGAGCGTCGTGTTGCTGGATGTGCGAGTCGTCTCGGGCAGTGTGCCAACGGCGAAGGCGCGCGGCGAGGAAATGCCAAGCCGCGTCATGATGCGGGCCTCGTACAGCCCCGGTGGACAGTCGGCGGCGATCGTGACGACGTACCTGTTGGCGACTGGCTTGCCGTCCTTGTCCAGCTTCGGGCTGGCGGACAGCCGGCGATCGGAAAACACGAGCGACTCGGCGTCCAACAAATGCTCGCCCGTGATCTCGATTTCCACCTGCGAGCCCGCTCGTCCACCCATCGGCATCGTGGTCAGCAGTCGGGGCGCGGGGAGGCACACGGACTGCGCCCAAGCGGCCGGCGGCCACGCTTGCATGAAGATTGCGCTCATAAGCAGCAGACAGGCCCAGAACCTACAGGCCGTCGGCGAAAGCTTTCGCACAGACGACTGAAGATAGCCGGCGCGACGCAGCGGTGCGGTCGCGAGTCGTTTAGTCGCAATTCGTTCGGTTGCGAGTCGTTCGGTCGCGGGTTGTTTTGACGGTTGTCGTTCGAGCATGAGCGGTTTCGGCATCTGCGGTTCCAGCATGAGCGTTTTCAGCACGGGTGATTCCAGCACGAGCGATTCCATGATGGCCGTCCCCGTGGCTTCAGTGGTTGAAGAGGAATTCTTTGGTGTTGACCAGCGCCCAGACCAGGTCTTGCACGTTTTCGCGTTCCGACGGCAACGCGGCGAGCGGCTTTCCATCGGCGCCGGTTCGTGGTTCACGGAGATAGGCGACGGCCGCCGAACGCTCTTCCGATCGCGGTTCGCGGGCAAACGCCGCCAGATACAGTTCGCGAACTTTGTCTTCGACCGGTTTTTGGCTGTCAACCGCCAGTCGCTCGGCGCGACCCGACGCACTGGAAAGCTTCGCCTTGATGTCGGGCGCGTTGAGCAGATGTAGGCTCTGGGCCAGGCTCGACGATTGCACACGTTCGCATTCGCAGACGCTTTCGTCTTCCGGCCGCCCAAAGACGCGCAGGAAGGCTGACGAGCGGTTGTAGCTATTGTCGGGCAGGGCGATCGCGCGGGTGCCGGCGGGGAGGTTCGCGAAATCGGTTTGCGTGCCGGCGACGCTGTCGATGGCGTCGAGCAGCACTTCGGCTTGCAAGCGTCGCGGGTAGTACCGTGAATAGTTTTGGCGATCGTCCCGATTGTGCTCGTTGGGCGTCGAACTCAATTGGTAGGCGTTCGATGTCGTCATGGCCCGGACTAGCGCCTTGAGATCGTAGCGGCT
>JBJTOW010000575.1:0-3820 GCA_046074805.1 Planctomycetota bacterium
CCGGGTCGTACTCCCGCAGCTCGGCGCGCGTGTCGACATGGTTGTGGTCGTGGTCGTGCGCTCGATTATCGCTAAACCACGATTGCACACCCTCCGCGAAGTACTCGTGGTGGTTCACCGACGCGTACTTGCCCGCCCACAGCTTCGCCTTCATCGCCGCGTCATAAGCCGCCTTTACCCGCGTATCGAACTCGGGATCGACCCGGATTAAACCGCGTAGATGAATATTATGCGCGAACTCGTGAATAAAAATACTCTCCGTGACATACGGATCGCCGGGATAACCCAACAGGTTTTCCTCACCGCAACTGCATACCGGATCGGATTGCGAGCCGCCAAACCCGCGTGCGCGGGCGTCCCAAAAATCCTTGGGCTTCATGTGCGCGTATTCGGGTATGTCCGTGGAAAACTCGTCGCGGCCCATCACGATCAAACGCGAACCGCTCTCGATCATCGCGCGGCGCACATCGGGGCGCCGAGCCAACATTAGGTCCACGAGATAAGCCGCCTCCTTTAACGCATAGTCGTTCACCTTCTCAGAGGAGACGATCGGATAGCCTCCGGCGCTGACGTGCTTGCGGTAAAACGGCGGCAGTTTTAAATCGGCGGGTGGAGTTCCAACCACATAGGACGCGGCGCCGGGCGCGGGCGGTTCGGCAGCGGCCATAGGCGGCGCCCGCGGCGTCACCCGCCATAGCTCTCCCAACAGCCGCGCCATCGCCGGATCATGTTCCCGCAAATGCGCGCGATTCAATGGGTAAAAGTCGTTGACGCCAAAATAGGTTTCCGTCAATTCGGCGAAATACTCTTTGTGGTTGGTCAATGCGTAGGCCCTCCGCCGCTCGCCGCTAGACGTTTCCCGCACCTGTTCATAGCGACCCGCTTTCACCGCATCGTCGAACGCCACGCGCACTCGCGGTTCGTCGAAGCCCAAAACGCGGTCGTGATACGCATGGGCCAGTTCATGCAACACCATCGCCGGCATCCGTTCGGTCTCGGCCGTGAATCGCGGAATGTTGGTGAATTGAATGGCTTTCGCCATCGCCGGGTCACGACCGTTGTTCCTCAGCCAACTCGCGTCGGGATGGTATTCTCCGGTCGGCCGAAAGCCCGTCGGCTGCGGCGACATCCAAATTCGAACCTTCCGCAACTCTTTCAGCGGTCCTGGCGGTATCGTCCGGGCGACATCGCGCAGTTGCCGTTCAAGAAGCCGCATGGCCTGCTCCGCCGCGGTTGGCTCAGCCGCTCGCAAGGCGTCGCTGACATGCACCGTCCAGCCAACGACATGGAGCGTTTCGTGGCCAGCAACCATGGGAAGCGTCTCGGCGGCGCGCAGCGCGGATTGCGGCGCCAACAGACCCAACAGCGCAATGGCGGCGACTCTCACGACACGGCGAAGAACAGGGGACAATCGAGGCATAGTGTCAGCGCTCCGATGTTTAAGCCAAACAAGGCCAGCAAACGGACTAGAAAGTGACGGGATGAACAGGAATTGCGGGAAGTCGCGGAGGCGGCGCTAGTTCGTCGACCATCGTTGGTCGTGGACAAGCGATCGGCAAACCAGCCAATACGAGGAAGCGTTCCAGGAGCGCATATCCGCACTCGGTCAACACCGACTCGGGGTGAAACTGCAAACCGAACACCGCGTGACGGCGGTGTCGAACCGACATGATGGTTCCATCCACTGACCAGGCGTCGGCGATCAGCGAATCGGGCCAATCGTGGTGGTCGAGCGCCAGGGAATGGTAGCGGCCCACCCGCAAAGGATTGGGAAGCCCCAAAAACAGGCCTGCGTCATCGTGACCGACGAGACTTTGCCGGCCGTGCATCGGCTCATCCGCACGAACAACTCGGGCGCCGAACGCCGCTCCGATCGCCTGATGCCCGAGGCAAACGCCCAGAATCGGAAACCGTTCATGGAGTGCCTGCACGGTTGGCACCGACACGCCAGCTTCCGCCGGACTGCAGGGGCCGGGCGAAATGACGATGGCGTCGGGGGCCAAGCGTTCGATCTCGGCGACTGTCACGCGATCATTGCGAACGACAAACGTTTCCTGGCCTAAACGCCGCAGATACCGCGCCAAGTTATGTACGAAACTATCGTAGTTGTCGATCAGCAGAATCATGGGACGGCTCCCGGTGCTAGCGCGCGGAGCATTCCAGCCGCTTTGTGCCACGTTTCCTCGTACTCGCCGCGTGGGTTCGACTGCGCGACAACGCCGCCACCTACCGGCAATTGCCACCAACCTTCGCCCGCCGTGATAGTCCTAATCAGGATGTTCAGGTCCATCGCGCCGTCAAAACCCAGGTATCCCAGGCATCCGCAATAGGGACCGCGTGCGGTCGGTTCCAACTCGGCGATGATCTCCATCGCGCGGACTTTCGGAGCGCCGGTGATCGATCCTCCGGGAAACGCGTTCCACAACAAATCGAACGGCGTGCGTCCCTCCGCCAGCCGTCCCGAAATGACCGAGACGAGATGCTGCACGTACTCGTAGACCTCCAATCCGCACAGCTTTTCCACCCGCACACTGTCCGGATCGCAGACTGTTGACAAGTCGTTGCGCAACAGATCAACAATCATCGTGTTCTCAGCCCGGTCCTTTTCGCTGGCCAGCAGTTCGTCCCCTGTGTACAAATCGGCTTCCGGGCTGGCGCTGCGCCGCCGTGTGCCCTTGATCGGCCGCGCCTCGACACGCCCTCCACGAACTTGCAAAAAGCGTTCTGGCGACGCGCTGACGACTTGAAACAGTCCCGTATCGAAATAGCCGGCGAACGGGGCCGGATTGCATCGCCTCAGGCGACGATACAAATCGATCGCGTCGCAGTCGGCCGGGTAGAGCAACCGCTGCGATAGATTCACTTGAAAGACATCGCCCGCGTTAATGTAATCAACGGCACGCCGCACGGCGGCGAGGTAGCCATCGCGGGAGAAGTCGCTGACGAGTCGCTCGGCGAAGTTTTGCGAGAAACCTTGCGGGAATCGCGGTGGGAAACCATGACCGGCACCGTGCTGGACAGCCAGGAAACGCAGCCGATCCGCCGTGTTGTGGAAGGCGGATCGCGCGGCGATCGCGGCGGGGACGGGGACCTCCGTCGACCTCGCGAGCCAATCGCGGAACTGGGCGGCGCGCCGCCGAGCACGCTTGACGCGGTCATGGTCGGCCGTGGCCGGAAATCCGTGGGAGATGAGCCAACCGCGGTGCTGCGCGTGGTCGAACGCCAGCACCACGTCGTACAAACCGACAGCGAAGGCAGGAAAGGCGAACTCGTCGAATCGCGGCGAAGGGACGCGCTCGATCGATCGGCCCAGTTCGTACGCGAACACGCCAGCGACACCACCTTGAAACGGCGGCAACTCGGGAACGGTCGGCGCGGTCCACTGGCTTGTCAGCCGCTCCAATCGCGAACGGATCTCGTTATGGCCAGTTGGCAGTTCGTGGTACTCGAACGGGTCGGCGGCGACAAACGAATAGCGGCCGGGTTCGTCATCGACAACCACGCTATCGAGAAACAGCACATGCGGCCGATCGCACAGCCGCAACCAACACTGTTCGGCGTCGAGAGATTCGGGGAGCGGTTCGACGATCGGTGGAGGGATCACGATAGTGGTGGCGGGTTCGTTTGGGCTTGACGGGCGCGGTGAGTGATTTCGAGTGATGTCTCAGGCGTTGTAAGAAATCCCCACCGCAAAGCTTCGTCCTGTTCGTATTGCTTGCCGAGCGTCAGCGCGGTCGTGGCTTTCGCCAACTCGTAGCCTAGATAAAACGCATGGGACGCGTCGAGGTTTTTTGGCTGAGTGGCCCGCAATTGTTCAAAC
>JBJTOW010000576.1:0-2773 GCA_046074805.1 Planctomycetota bacterium
CATCGAACACCCCACGGAAACCGATGACCCGCAGCAAATCAGTCGTTGGACCATTCGCAATTCCGTTGGAATCGATAAACGACCCGGCTAGGTAATTGACGGATACGGTCCCGCTGGCAAAGTTGCCAGTGAAGTAGTACCGGAAAGAATGCCCGTCTCCGAGCGATTCCACCGTCGTAAGCGTCACGCCGGCGGCTGGCGTGCCGCTGAAGGAAAACTCAGGCCCGGCGTCCAGAATCGAGTTCGCGTCCAGCGTTCCATTCCGAGACGCTTCAAACCAGACATCGATATAACCCAATTCGTTGAGTTTCTGAATTGGCGTCGCGAAGCCCATCAGGGTCACGGTCGGACCAGCCACGGTAAACGTCGCTGTGCTGGCCACCGACTCGTTGTCATCCGCGTCGGTGAAGCTCTTAGCGATAAACCGCACCTCGACATCGCCGATACCGAATTGACCGGTGACCGGATAGCGGAACGTTGTGTCATCCACCTTGACGGGGGTAGCGCCGATCGAAACGGCCTGAGCGGCGAATCCGTGAAGCGTGAACTCGGCCGCCGCGTCTTCGATGGTCGACGCCTTTGGCAAAGCTCCGTTGACACCGCGGAAACGGACCTCGATCGCTTTGCCGATTGTCGCGTCGTTGATCACTTGCACGTCGACTTCGCCGTCCGCGCGAGGCGACGCCAATTCTGCCTGCGGGGCCGCCACAGTGAACTTTTCGATTTCGGACGCGTTGCCTAAATCCGCCGTGTCGGTGAACGTGCCCTCCATGATGGTGACGACGTATTCGCCAGGGGTGAGCACCGTCGACGTGGGGATCGTGTAGCGGTACGTGTTGGGATCGGACGCTGTCGTCACCTTGGTGGCCACACCCGTCAAGTCCACAACGGTGCCGTTGGGCAAAGTGAGCGAAATCTCCGCTTCCATGTCGGAGATGGTGTCCAACTTCAGGCTCTTCGCGCCCTTGGTGAAACTGACATCGATAGTGCGTTTGGTGGCCAAATCCTTGAGCCCCACGGTTGCGCCGCTGGCCGGCGACGCGAGGTTGGCGGATGGCTTGGAACTGTCGCTATTCATGAGCGTATCGTCGAGCTTCACGATCTCCCCGCCAGGGAGAATGAATCGCATCTCGAACTTGCCCTTGAGCACCAGGAACTTCAGGTCCGGCATGTCCTCAATGACCGGGGCCTCGCCCAGGAACAGCACCTTGGCGTTACCTTTGAGGATCTGCGAGAGATCGGCGTACAACTTGCCACTAATCACCAGCCGGTTGTTCATGAAGCGGAACTTGCCGCTGGCGAACATTTTGCCATCGGTGCTTAGGCTCAACCGCACTTGGCCGTTGAAAGTGTCAGCGCTGCCGGTGTGGGTCGAGGAGATCGCCGCCTGCGCGGTAAGCATCATCGGCGAAATGAACGCGGCGAGGAAACCAGGAATGTTCGGGTTCGCCTTCACGGCCCGGACCTGGTTGATTACTTGCTCTTTGACCTGCTTGAGCCAAGTGTCGCTGTCAAGCTTCGTGGTATCGGCGAACTCTTTGCCGCGAAGATCCTCGGGCTCCGAGACTGACGGCAAGCTCTTAAAGAATTCAATACCGCCCGTCAGCTCGTCGATCGTGATGCCGGTGAAGACTGGCTCGACCACGAGCGGAGCCTTCACGCTAATCATCACGCCCAAGGGGCCGAGTTCGCTGAAGGCGAACCGGATTTGGAACCCCTTCTGGGCGATGAGCAGCTTGCCTTCCAGGCCGATAAACAAGACGCGATCGGTGACCGGCGTATCCAGGTCGAATGAATCGACTTGATTGCCATTGGCATCCAGCTTCATGATGCCGCCGATCAAGGCGCCAGAGATTTCAGCCGCGCCGAAACTACCACCCACTTTGACCGAGATCGAATCGAGATCAGTCACCGGGAACTTGCCTTGCGCAAGCAATCCCACGTCGATCCGCAACCCTTCGACGCTTCCCTTGAACTCGAGCGGAATACCCGGGATCTTCGTAACGCTGGCGGACACAATAAGCGAGAAGTCAGCCGGGTCGTTCTGGATGTCGCGCCATTGAATGCCCAGCTTGGTAAGCCGAATCGGCAGCCAGCTCGGCCATTTCATCGCCCCTGGCGATGCCTCGTCGACGCTCAAAAAGACGCCGAAACCGGTCAATGTGACGAAGCTTCCGTCGCCCGTAAACGCGAAGCGGCGTATTTTGCCGCCGATCTTGAGCGGGCCCGCCTTTACCTCGGCGCCCAGCGAGTCGAACTTGGCGACATATTCGTTCGGTCCCGCCTCGCTATTGATCTCAATCCCCTCGCCCGTGACCGTAATGAACGAGCTGAGATTCATTTTCAATTTGTCGGCTTTGAACTTGAAGCCCGACGGCACGCCATTGCTGAACGACAGGCCCGCGCGGACCGCCTCGGTGTCGGCGTCCGGCCCGTCCGATATCTCCATCGAAATCGGCTTGCCCGGCAGCAGCGTCGCGCCGCCGGAGGCAATATAAATCTGGCCGTTGAAATCAACGCCCGCGCCAAAGGTGATTCCAAAGCCGGTCACACCCGCGCGGATATCACGAAGTTCCAGGAAGCTCCCAAGGCTGATCGGCGCCGTGTAGGACAGTTGAGCGTCGCCCAGATGAAAGCCGTTTCCACGCACCACCAGGCCCGGGATACGGGTGCCGTTCTTGCGAGTGTACGGATTGACGCTTCCCGAGACATTGATCTTCGGAATCGTGACTGTCGCCGAATCGACCTTTAAAATCTCCTGCTGGTCGTAGTC
>JBJTOW010000577.1:0-4127 GCA_046074805.1 Planctomycetota bacterium
CCATGCGGTTGCCGTAGTCCCGCACGCCCGAGACCACGCCTTTCATCACGCGGCGCGGGTGCAGCACGCCGGGCGGCAAACTTTCGGCCGGTGTGTCAGGCGGCGCGAAACAGAAGATATCGGTGTTGCACACCGGTTTGGCGCCCAATCCGGTTCCCATTGGGTCGCGGATCACGCCGCCGATACCCGTGTTGGCGCCGCCGTACGGCTCGAGCGCCGACGGGTGATTGTGCGTTTCCACCTTAAACACCACGTTGTACTGGTCGTCGAAGCGGACGATGCCAGCGTTGTCCTTGAACACGCTGACACACCAGTCGGCGGGGCCCCACTGTTTTCGCAACTGTTGGGTCGCGGCGAAAATCGTCTCCTTAAGCATGTTTTCGAAACGGCGCGAACCGCGTTCATCACGATAGGCGATGCGGCCGGCGAGCGTCTTGTGGCTGCAGTGTTCGCTCCAGGTTTGCGCCACGGTCTCCAGTTCGGCGTCGGTCGGATCACGTCCCAGTTCCTGGAAATGACGCTGGATCGTCTGCATTTCGACCAGCGTGAGATAGAGCTGGCCTTCGCGACTGAGCCGCGCGAGGCCGTTATCGTCGAGCTCGCGCAACGGCACATGCCGCAGCTCGAAGCGGTAGTTCGACCCCAGCCTCAAGCGTTCCAGCCGCAGTGGACCTGCCACGACTTGCTCGATCGAGTCGTTTGCCAGGACGCGGCTGGAAAGCGTTCGCAGACCGGCGTCGTCCAGACCCGCGATCCAGTGTTTGCGGAACGTGCGGACTTCCTCGACGGGGAGGCCGAAGTCGGCAATGGCGTGACGGGCGCTTTGCGCGACCGGATCCATGACGCCCGGCTTGAGCAGCACATGGATGAGCCGCGCGGACCGGTCCACGGCAGCCGGTGGCTGGGCCAGCGAGTCGCTGCCGACCGGGGCGACAATGACCGTCTCGACCACGGTGTCGGACAACAGTTCCCGCGCGAGCCGTTCGGCGTCGGCTGCCTTCAGGTCGCCCTCGAGCAGATAACCGTACGCCGAATGGACGGCGAGTCGGCTCGCGAGTCCGAAGTCAGCGGCCGCCGCCGCAACTGCGCGCCCCGCCAGATCGGGTTGGCCAGCGGCCGGATAGATATCAATTTCCCACAGCATCGCGAATCTCTTTTCCAGCTTCGAGCAAGCAACGCAACGCGGCCGAATCGCCGTCGCGGACCGCTACGCGGAACGCGTCCAACTTGTTGAGGAACCGATCCAGGCACGGCAGCAACGCCTGGCGGTTGTCGAGGAAAATCTGCCGCCACAGTTCGACGTCACCCGCCGCCACTCGGGTCGTGTCCCGCCATCCGCCACCCGCTAAAGGCAAGTGCCCCGCATCGGTGCTCGCCGCCAGCGCGGACGCCACCAAGTGTGGCAAATGGCTGATCGCCGCCACCGATTGATCGTGCACCTCGGGCGACAACGCGACAACGCGGGCTCCGAGCGATTTCCAAAAGCGGGTGAGGCGGCGCTGAACGGCGGTCGGCGTGTCGGCCGTCGGCGTCAGGATGACCGCTCGTCCTTGAAACAACGCGGCGTCCGCGTACCGGACTCCCGTCTTTTCACTTCCCGCCATCGGATGGCTTCCGAGAAAACGGCCCCGCAAACCAGGCACGGCGGACCGACTCGCGGCAAGTTCCGTGGCCTGGATGGCGGCGACGATGGATGCCTTGGTGCTGCCGACATCGGTGATCAGGGCGTCGGGCCGACAGACGCCTCGGATCGCGGCTACTTGGTCAGCGACCGTTTCGACGGGCGTGCAAACCACGATCAAATCGGCTTCGGCGACCCCTCGGGCAATGTCCGTGGTGTAAGTGGTAATCGCTCGACGGCGATACGCGGAACGCAGCGTCGCGGGACGGCGGCCGATGCCGATGACGCGGTGCGACAGCCCACGTTCCAACAGGCCGAGGCCGATCGAACCGCCGATCAGCCCGACCCCCAGGATGGCCACCGTGTCCCATGCTGCCGTCATCTTCGCCCTGCCGCGTGCTCGCTTTTCCGTCGCTGGCTTTGCGGCGGATTGTAGCAGAACGATCGGCGCTAGGGATGGCCGCCGAGCAACGCTTTAAGCGTATCGCGGACATCCTTGACTTTGAGCGGCATTCGCAACAGCACGCGGTGAGGGGCGAGGTTGGCGAGCGGCGCGAGGTTCAACTGATGCTCGTCGAGCATCAGGATGGCTGGTACTTTGCGGGTCTTTTCGTCATCCGCGAGCAGATTGAATGCCTCGATCGCCGGCTCGCCGATGAACCCAGCGCTGAACATCGCGCACTCGGCCGGCATCGGATCCTCCTTGAACCGCTCGACGGCCCGCATCGGATCGCTGATCACAAGCACGCGATAGCCGTGTTTCTTGAGCTTGTCGCGCAGGACGTTCTGCAAATCGGAGTTCGTCTCGACGATCATCACTGTGTGATTCGCCCCTTCCTGTTCGCCAATCGGGGGCTGAACGGCGGCGGATCCCACCGCCGCTCCAGCCGGCATTCCGGCTCCGCTGGCCACCGGCCTCGCTATCCCGCCCGCCGCGCCGAGACCGCCCGATCCGCCGAGACCGGCCACCGCCGAGTCGGAACCGCTTGCACCAGCCGCGCCATCGGCGGCGCTGCGTTTCGCGAATGTTTGCAGTTCCAGCAGCATGTCCGCCGGCGTTTGGTAGCGGCGATCCGCCGCCAACTCCATGGCGCGCATGACGATCAGCGAAAGTCCACGGGGCAGTTCCGGAGCCACATCCATCAGCGGCCGGATATTGTGGAACCGCGATACGCTGAGCCGCTGCGAGCGTTCCTTGGCCTCGGGAAGCGGCGCGATGCCCGTAAGCATTTGGTACAGCATGCAGCCCGCGAAAAAAATGTCGCTCCGCGGATCGTTTTTGCGGGAACCCGAGGATCGCTCGAGAGCCACGTAGTCGATCGTGCGGGCGTTCGGAGTTTCGGCCGCCGAATCGTTCGAGGCGCGAGTGCCGTAAAGCCCGAAATCGACGAGCCGCGCTGTGCCACGGCTCGTTACGAGCACATTGCTGAGCTTCAGGTCGCGGTGGAAGATGCCCTGCTGGGCGGCATAGGTAAGCCCCGCCATGATATCGATCATCAGCCGCACGCAATCGGCGACCGGCAGGCTTCTGCGCACCTTTACGAAATCGCGTAGGTTTTGGCCCTCGACGAAGTCCATCACAAAGTACGGCGCGGCGGGATCGGTGCTCACTTCGTAAACCGGCACAATGTTCGGATGCCGCAGCAGCAAGCCCACCTCGCCTTCCCGTAGGAACAACTCCGTTTGGGCGACATCGTCCCGAAACTGCTTGCGCAGCACTTTCACCGCGAAGACTTTGCCCGTTTTGGTATGGTGAGCGCGGTATACGCGAGCGAACGATCCCTTGCCGGCCAGATAAAGGACCTTGTAATCGCCGTAGAAGTATCCAGTCCGTTCCCGCTTGAGCATCCGATCGATCTGGTAGTTGGTCAGCAATTCATGACGCGCCGCCGACCGCCGAAAATCCTCGGCGGTTCCCGCGAGCCGCCCCAGGTCAGTTCGCAGCAATTCGAATTGCCGCTCATCGATCAACTTCAGGTCGTACGCCAACAGCGCCAGTTGTTCCGCCGATAAATCCGCCATCGCTCACCACCTTCGCGCCGCCCATCCATCGAGTTTCGTAAGCCCTGCCCCTGGCTTTTTGCCGAGCAGGTCCGCTGGTGGCGTCATCGCCACCCTCGGTGGCCGCCACAGGTTCAAACGCCGCGATTCCGAAACAGTTGCGACGGGCGTGGCGATGAGGAACCAACAAAGGTGATGTTAAGGAAAGTCGCGAGCGACCGCAACGATTTTCGCCATCGACATCACCCGCGAGGGTGACGCCTGGCGCGGTCACTCGGCTTCGTCATTGTGAGCCAATGCGCCAAATCTCGGGTTTTTCTGTTGTCTTCCGTACGACGGACTTCCCAGTCCGTCGCGATCACTTCAGCGGTGGAAAGGACTTCCCACGTGCGAAAGTGCTCGATTACTCGTTGAGCAATTGGCGGACGGTTTCGACTTGCGGGCTCGCGGTGACGCTCTGGGCCTTTACGAGTTCAGGGACGTAACGCACGGCGTCTTTACGCTC
>JBJTOW010000578.1:0-6729 GCA_046074805.1 Planctomycetota bacterium
AGATAAGAGCGATAAAGAGAACAGCCCGCAGGTCAACGGCGACAAAGAGAACAGCCTGCAGGTCAACGGCGACAAAGAAAACAGCCCTGACACGAGCAGCCCGAACACTGGAAAGGCGGACCGATGATCGAGCTGATCGAATTCGGGAAGGACTACGGCGAATTTCGCGCGGTCGATCGGTTGAATCTGAAGATCGGGGCGGGCGAGCTCTTCGGGTTCATCGGCCCGAACGGCGCGGGCAAAAGCACGACCATCCGGTTCCTCGCCACGTTGCTGAAGCCGAGCCGCGGCGAAGGGATGGTGAACGGCTACAGCGTGAACCGCGAGCCGATGATGGTGCGTCAGAGCGTTGGTTACATGCCGGACAACTTCGGCGTGTACGACGGGATGAAAGTCTGGGAGTTCCTCGATTTTTTCGCGGTCGCCTACCGGATTGGCCGGACGAAGCGCCGCCAGGTGATCAAGGATGTCCTCGAACTGCTCGACCTGGGCCACAAGCGGGACGACTACGTCAACGGCCTTTCGCGCGGCATGAAACAGCGGCTGTGCCTTGCCAAGACGCTAGTCCATGATCCGCCCGTGTTGATCCTGGACGAACCGACCAGCGGGCTCGATCCGCGGGCCCGGATCGAAGTGAAAGCGCTGCTCAAAGAGCTGCGTCGCATGGGCAAAACGGTGCTCATTTCCAGCCACATCCTCTCCGAGCTCGCCGACACCTGCACGACCATCGGGATCATCGAACGCGGCCAGTTGTTGATGCATGGGCCGATCCAGGAAGTCTATCGGCGGATCCGCGGCAATCGATTGGTGGAAGTGAAGTTTGTCAGCGGCCAGGATGTCGGCTTGTCGGTGATTCGCAGCAATCCCGCGACCCGCAACGTGACCGTCGACGAAGGCTCGGTCACGATCGAACTCGACACCGACGACGTCGGCGTCGCGCACCTGCTGCGAATGATGCTCAGCCAAGGCGTGGAGATCCGCAGTTACGCCGACAAGGATCCCACGCTCGAAGACGTCTTCCTGCTCGTCACAAAGGGCCTCGTGACCTAGCCGACCTCGCCGGATCGCGAGTTCCCAAATTCCTCCGTGGCCATCCGCGTCATCCGTGGCCATCCGCGTCATCCGTGGTTCATAACACGTGGTTCATAACACGTGGTTCCAAAACACGTGGTCCAGTCCTCTACGCCGCCTCGTGCTGTTGCACTCGCCAGCGGAGGAACGAGTCGAGGAAGCCTTGGATGTCGCCATCCAGCACGTCGTGGAACTGGGTGGACGAGTAGCCTGTGCGGGCGTCTTTGACCCGTTGGTCTGGATGGAGGAAGTAGTTGCGGATCTGCGAACCGAAACCGGTCCGCGCTTGGCTCTTGTACTTCTCGGCGTCCTGGGCTTCGCGTTTTTCCTCTTCGGCCCGCACCATCCGCGCCCGCAACATCTTCCAGGCGAACGCCCGGTTTTTATGTTGGCTGCGTTCGTTCTGGCACTGCACGACGATGCCGGTCGGAATATGGGTCAGCCGAATCGCGCTGCTGGTTTTGTTCACGTGCTGTCCACCGGCGCCGCTGGCGCGGAACACGTCCTCGCGAACGTCCGCTTCGTCGATCTCGACCTTGATGCTGTCGTCGATCTCCGGCGAGACATCGATGGCCGCGAAGCTGGTTTGCCGCTTGCCTTCCGCGTTGAAGGGACTGATCCGCACCAGCCGGTGGATGCCCATTTCGCCTTTGAGGTAACCGTAGGCCATCGGACCGCGGATCGCGAGCGTCACGCTTTGGATCCCCGCCACGTCGTCGGGGACGCGATCGAGGATTTCGATCGAGTAGTCGTTCTTCTGGGCCCACTGCGAATACATTCGCTGCAGCATTTCGGCCCAATCGTTGGCGTCGGTGCCGCCATCCCGCGCATGGATGCTCATGATGGCGCCGGCCCCGTCGTGGGGACCGTTGAGCAACGCGCGGAGCTCGAGTTCGTTGAGCGTCGCCTCGATGCGTTCGATTTCGAGTCGCACGTCGCCCTCGGCTGACGGATCATCGCCCGCCAACTCCATCAAGCCGTCCAGATCGGCGGCGGCCGCGAGGGAATCCTCGAGCGGCTTGAGGATGAGCCGCAGCGACTTAAGTTCGCCGACCACTCCTTGCGCGCGTTCCTGATTGTCCCAGAAACCGGGACGCATCATGCGATCTTCAAGTTCCGACAGAGCGCGTTTTTTAGACTCGAGGTCAAAGACTGTCTCGCAGCTGCACCAGCCGACGATGAATCACTTCCACCCGATTCTTCAAATCCGCATCCATAATTTCACTCCGTGTGGCCCCAATCGTAGCCCAAGGGCCACGCCTTGGGAACCGGCTGCCGCCGCGATCCAACGCGGGCCGCCGCGATCCCACGCGGGCGGCTGCGATGCAACTCGGGCGGCCGCGATCCCACGCGGGCGGCTGCGATGCAACTCGGGCGGCCGCGATCCCACGCGGGCGGCTGCGATGCAACTCGGGCGGCTGCGATCGGTTCGAGAGAGGTCCGACGTGTTGCGGCGGTTGATTTCGAGCCGCGTCACACGGCCCAGTCGTAGCGGTCGCGGAGGGCGTCGGCGACAAGGGTTGTCAGTTGGGCTTTGCGGAACGGTTTGGCCAGCACGTAGAAGACGTCGGCCGCTCGAGCCTCGCGGACGATCGTGTCGTCTAGGCCCGCTGAAAGAAGGATCCAGGGGATCGCGATCTGGGACTCGCGGACCGTTCGCGCCAGCTGCAACCCCGTGCAGTGCGGCATGTGGAAGTCCAGGAGCATCAGATGGACCGTCTCACTGCGGACAATCCGTAACGCCTCGTCGCCGTCCGAGGCGAGCAAAGTCCGGTAGCCCCGCGGAGCGAGCACGTCACGCAACGTCTCGCGGAACCCCGCGTCGTCATCGGCAATCAAGAGGGAGGGGGAATCGACCAACATGGCTATACCGTCCGCGTCGAACCAGTGAACTAGTCGTTTTTTAACAATAATTCCCCGTTCAAATCAAGGCAATTGCTACCCGTTGCGGAGCAACCGGCTGTTCCTATACTACTGGCGGTTGGGGCCAGCGGGTTTCCACGCGAAAGGCAGGAGTGCGGTGTCCGAATCATCCCCGTCGCAGTCGTTCGTCGCTCGCAACGAATTCCTCATTCGCCGCCTGTTCTCGCTCTGCGGTCTCGTTCCGGTCGGCGCGTACATGGTTGTGCATCTGATTACGAATTGCAGTCTGTTGGCCGGTCCCGCGAATTTCCAGCGGGCCGTCAATATGATTCATAGCCTGGGCCCAGCCCTGCCGATCGTCGAACGGGCGTTTATCTTCCTGCCGATCCTTTTCCACGCGGTGCTGGGCGTGGTGATCATCCGCGGCGGTCTCCCGAACACTGGCAGCTACAACTACGGGGCCAACTGGCGGTACACGCTCCAGCGAGCCACCGGCCTCATCGCCTTCGTCTTCATCTTCGCCCATGTGTTCCACCTCCACGGCTGGTTTCACACCCCCGCTTGGCTCGACAACGTCGCCGTACCGCTCGGCGGAGCCCAGTTCAAACCGTACAACGCCGCTTCGACGCTCGGTGCGGCCTTCCAAAAATCGGCTCTGATCCCGATTCTTTACCTCGTGGGAGTGCTCTCAAGCGTCTTCCATCTTTCGAACGGGCTGTGGTCGTTCGGAATTCGTTGGGGCATCTGGACCTCGCCAGCCGCCATGCGTCGCGCTGGGCAAGTTTGCGTGGCCTTTGGCGTGGGACTAGCTCTGATTTCTGTGGCCGCTACCTTCGCCCCGCGTCGCGTCGACACGGTGAAGGCGAAGGAAGTCGAGGACACCATGTACCAAGCCAAGGTCGCTTCGCACGACATCGACCCGGACGAAAAGAAACGCTCGCAACCCGCTGCCGCCGCCACTGGCGACGAGGCGACTTCGGGTGATGCGACGCCGAGTGATGCGGTTCCCGAAAAGGCGGCGGGTCAGTAGCGCCAGTTCCAACCTAGAACTTAGGACGAGTCCCGAACGGTCCCGGCAAGTGGCGGTTCGAATCCAAGGTAATTCAGCATGGCGAAGCAACGCGTGATGGTGATCGGCGGCGGACTCGCGGGTCTCGCCGCGACGATGAAGCTGGCGGAACTGGGCATCGCTGTCGATCTGATGAGCCTGGTGCCCGTGAAACGCTCGCACAGCGTCTGCGCCCAAGGCGGCATCAACAGCGTCAATGACCTGACGCGGCAGCAGGGCGACACCGAGTGGCAGCATTTCGACGACACCGTCTACGGCGGCGACTTCCTTCAGCACCAACCGCCGGTGAAAGAGATGGCGGACTGGGGTCCAAAGATCATCGATTTGATGGACCGGCTGGGTGTGCCGTTCAACCGCACCCAGGAAGGCTTCCTGGACCGCCGCCGGTTCGGCGGAACGCTCTACAAGCGAACCGCGTTCGCTGGCGCGACGACCGGCCAGCAGTTGCTCTACGCTTTGGACGAACAGGTCCGACGCTGGGAGTCAGCGGGGCTCGTGCGAAAATTCGAGTACTGGGATTTCCTCGGTCCCGTGCTCGACGGCGACGGCACCTGCCGTGGTGCCCTGGGCCAGGATCTGGTGACGATGGAAATCCGCTCGTTCCCGGCTGACGCTGTGATTGCCGCCTCGGGCGGTTGCGGGTTGATTTACGGTCGGTCGACCATGTCGATGGTCTGCACTGGCAGCGCCGTGTCGCGATGCTTCAAGGCCGGCGCAAAATACGGAAACGGCGAGTTCATTCAAGTCCATCCGACCGCGATTCCCGGCGCCGACAAGTTGCGGCTGATGAGCGAATCGGCGCGTGGCGAGGGTGGCCGAGTGTGGGTTCCCCGCAAGGCGCAGGATGGCCGCGATGCGAAGTCGATTCCCGAAGCCGAGCGGTACTACTTCTTGGAAGACCGCTATCCGAAGTATGGCAACCTCGTGCCCCGGGACATCGCGACCCGCGAGATTTTCGACATCTGTGTGAACGAAGGGCTGAGCGTTGAACGCGATCGGCAGTGCGTTTACCTCGACCTGACCCATATCCCGAAACGCGAACTCGACCGCAAGCTCGGTGGCATCCTCGACATTTACGAGAAGTTCCAGGGCGTTGATCCCCGCACGACGCCGATGAAAATCTTCCCAGCGGTCCATTATTCGATGGGCGGCTTGTGGGTCGACTACCAACGGACGGCCGCAGGCGGTCTGCAAATCGGTTCGCCCAAAACCCATGTCACCAACATCCCGGGCCTGTACGCCATCGGCGAGTGCGATTACCAGTACCACGGTGCGAACCGTTTGGGTGCCAACTCGCTGCTCAGCTGCATTTTCACGGGTCTTGTCGTGGCGCCAGCGATCGAAACGCTGCTCAAGAACAACAAGAAAGCGGCGTCTGAACTCGATCCTTCGTTGTTCGAGACGGCTCGACGCGACAAACAGCGGGAACACGAATCGCTGCTGCGACGGACCGGCGGCGGCGAGAACCCGTACGTCATCCACCAGGAACTGGGTGACATCATGACCCGCGCCGCGACGGTCGTTCGTCGCAACGCCCAATTGGATGCCGCCTACGAAAAGGTGTGCGAACTGGAAGCCCGCGCCGCGAAGTGCTCGCTGTCGGATTCCGGAAATTGGACGAACCAAAACGTCGTCTTCACGCGGGCGCTAACCGACATGTTCCCGATCGCCAAGTCGATCTTGAAGGGCGCTCGGATGCGCGATGAATCGCGCGGAGCCCACTTCAAGCCTGACTTCTCCATGCCAGGACTTAAGGCGACCGATCCAGCAGAGCGGCGGCGTGAGGCCGAGGCGTGGTGCGATCAGTTCGAGGCGAATACGAATAAGTGGCTGAAGTCCACGATCGCGACGCTCAAGGGGGCCGATCCCGAGATCACCTACGAGGATGTTGATACGTCGATCACGCCGCCTCGGCCGCGGTTGTATGGCCTGGTCGGCGCCGAACTGATCGAGGAAGTTTGGAAGGGTCGCTTGGCCGCGAAGAAGCCGCTGGCCGCAAGTGCGTGAACCGCCATGAGCCTCTCGCGGTACCGATGATAGGCCGCGAATTCGCTCAGTCCCGACATCGAGCCGTTTCCCAACGATTTCCCAACGATTTGAACGTCCCACATAGGGTTCCACCCATGGCCGCTTCCCACGATCATTCGCACGGGCATTCGAACGGTAACGGGCACTCGAGCGACCATGCGGCCGGTCATGCCGACTCGAACGGCCACGCCGATGCAAACGGCCACGGCAAACCCGACGCTTTCGAAGTGCGGGTCTTGCGGCAAGATGGGCCAGGACAGTCGAGCTATTGGGAACGGCATCGGGTGGCGTACGAGCCCGACATGAACGTGATTAGCGTACTGCAACGAATCGCTTCGAAGGCCAAGACGGTCGACAACGAGGCGGTGGCCCCGGTCGCCTGGGAGTGCAACTGCCTAGAAGAGGTGTGCGGCGCCTGCACAATGGTGATCAACGGCCGCGTTCGCCAATCGTGCTCGGCGCTCGTCGATCGTCTGCTGGCCGACAATCCGGGTGAGATCGAATTGCAGCCGATGACGAAGTTCCCGGTGCTTCGCGACTTGGTCGTGGATCGCTCGCGTGTGTTCCGCGCGTTGCAACGGGTGCAGGCCTGGGTGCCGGTCGAAGGCTACTACGACATGGGCGCCGGTCCGCGGCAGTCGCAAGAGCAACAGGAACAGTCGTATCCACTTAGCGAGTGCATGAGCTGCGGTTGCTGT
>JBJTOW010000579.1:0-3201 GCA_046074805.1 Planctomycetota bacterium
CGGATCACGCGGCCATGCACGTCGGTCAGACGCATGTCGCGGCCGCCGAAACGGAACGTCAGACGCTCGTGGTCCAACCCCAACAGATGCAGAATCGTGGCATGGAGATCGTGGATATCGAGCGGATTCTCGACGGCGCTCATGCCCATTTCGTCGGTGGCCCCGTAAGCCATCCCGCCGCGAACGCCTCCACCCGCCATCCAGATCGAATAGCCGCTAACGTGGTGATCGCGGCCGTCGGTGCCGGAACTATGCGGAGTGCGTCCCATTTCACCCGCCCAGACAACGAGCGTCTCGTCGAGCAATCCACGGCGTTTGAGGTCGATCAACAAAGCGGCCACCGGCTGATCGGTGATGCGGGCGTTTTCAGCGTGTCGCCGCCGCAAATCGCCATGCTGGTCCCACGGCGAATTGTTTCCATGCGTGTTGGGACAAGTGACCTCGATAAAACCGACACCCGCTTCGGCGAATCGCCGCGCCCGCAGACACTGTAAGGCGTACAGTTTTTCGTAGTCGTTTCCACGATCCACGCCATACAAAGCCAGCGTCTCGGTCGTTTCCCCCGCGACATCGCAAAGCGACGGGACCAACGTCTGCATCCGCGCCGCCGTCTCGTAGTTGCGAATGCTCGCCTCAATCGCCGCCGCCGCGCCACTAGCTGAACCACTACTCGCGTTCTCGTTGTTCGAAGATGCACGGTTCGTCTCACGCAAGGTCCGAGCGAAATCGATGTCGGTTTCGCGGAGAAAGTCGAGTTTCGCGCGTTGCACGTCGACGGGGTCGGCGGCCGCGATGTTGTCGACCGGTGTTCCCTTGGCGCGGACCAGGGCCGCTTGATGGTTCGCAGGTAGAAAGGAACTGGCGAAATTCTGAAAGCCGCCGTTGGGGATCCAATCGTTGTTCAACAGCACATAGCCCGGCAATTCGCGATCCTCTTGAGCCAATCCGTACGAGACCCACGAACCGATGCTTGGGGCGGCCGCCACGGAGCGGCCAGTGTGAAGCAACAGGGACTGCGCGCCGTGAAGCGGTGTTTCGCCCACCATCGAGCGTACGACGCAGAGATCGTCCGCCGTTTTGGCCGCATGGGGAAACAGTTCGCTGACCCACAGCCCGGATTGTCCGTGACGAGCGAACTTCCAGGGACTTCCCAGCCACTTGCGGCCGGCACTCACCGATTGTGATTTCGGGTCCGGGCGCCACTTCGCGGGCTGGCCATTCAGCCGGTCCAGTTCCGACTTGGGATCGAACGAATCGACCTGCGAAACACCACCATCCATGAAGAGAAAGATGACGCGTTTCGCGCGGGGCGAGACGTGCAACCGCGGCCGACTTGGCTCGGTGGCCGCCGATGTCGCTCTGGGGAAGCGGGTAGCCATCACCGCGTACGCGAGCCACCCGAGTCCCAAGCCCGAGCCGCGCAGCAGCGCGCGTCGCGAACAACCATGGCCTGTGTCGATACCGCCTAATTCGAGCGGCAACTGGGCATTTCTATGGGACATACAAGAACTCCTTGAGATTGAACACGGAGTGCGCCGCGTCTTGCCAAACGGCGGGCGACGTGAGGATATCGCCCTTCAGTCCGCGCAATTCGGCGCTGCGTTCGACCAGCCGCGTGAGCCGCGCGACTTCCTCGGAACGCGCGGGCCGCCCTAATGCTTCGGCCACCATCCGCTCGATCCGCGTCACTGGCGCCGAGGCCCCATCCCGCAGCAGTCGACCGCTCCAGAACTTCGCCTGATCAATGACAAACGGATCGTTGAGCAAGGCGAGCGCCTGGTCGGGGACATTCGTCACGTCGCGGCGACCCACGGTCTGCTTCGGCAGCGGTTGATTGAATAACGCCAAAAACCGCGGCGGCTCCATCAACGTCATTTCCATGTAAAGGCTGCGGCGGCCAAGCCCATCGAGCGGACCGGGGAATAGCCGCTTCTGTGAATCCGAGGCGGTGCGATAAGGCTCGATCGGCGCGTCGCCGATTCGTCGATCAAGCCGGCCGGATACCGCGAGAATCGCGTCCCGCAGCGCCTCCGCTTCCAACCGCCTCGCTGGACGATGATGCCACAGCCGATTCTCTGGATCGGTCGACATGGCTCGAGGATCCGGAGCGCTGGCCTGACGCCACACGGACGTGTGCAGAAGATCGCGAATCAAACTCTTCGTCGACCAGCCGTTCGCCATGAAGCGCGCCGCCAGATGATCGAGCAATTCCGGATGCGACGCCGATTCGCCGAGATGTCCGAAATCGTCGGGCGTTCGCACGAGCCCCTCGCCGAACAGATAATGCCACACGCGATTCACGTAGACCCGTGCCGTCAGTGGATTGCGGGGATCGACGATTTGACGCGCCCATGCAAGCCGACCGCTGGACGGTTCAGTGCTGGGCGACGCCTCGGAATCGGCCGGCGGCGTGGTTCCGGGAACGACAACGCAGTTATCGAGTAATCGCACACGGCCGCGCGGAGTCGTTGGTCCGAACTGCGTGTAAGAGCCGCGAATGCCGATCCGCGAGTCAGCGCCCTCGTCCCAATCGGCGGCCGATCCGACGGTTCGATCGGGCGTCAAACGCCGCTCGTGCTCGCGATACTCAGCGACCAACCGTGCCAATTCGGCGCTGCCCGCCAACTCCTGCGGCAATAGCTTCCATTGCAATGCTTCGTTCAGCAGCCGCGTGTCGTCGGCCGTGCATTCATCGTTGGCCCAGCGGCCGACCGCGCCGTGCAACAATCGACCGATGCGCACCGCCCAATCCGCCTCGCTCGCTAAATCCGTGAACAGCGGGGCGAACCGCTCCAGCTCGTCCTGTGGTGGCTGGCCTGGAGCATGCTGAAAGACGCGGACTACGCCGAACCATGAACGCGGATCAGCGACTTCCGACTCGGGCACTCCGCCGTAGCCGATTCGCGGCGGGAAGTAGTTGTTCAACGACTTCGTCGCCAGTTCCAGATAGACCCGTCTCTCCGCTCGGTCAACCGTGCCCTCCAGCGAATCGAAATTGCCCGCCGTCAGCGTTTGCCAACCGACAAGCGGCTGCGCGGGAAACCGCAACCGTTCCGGATTCAATGCCCTGTCGATGATGAACGAGAGCGACGCGAACTTGCCCGACGCCATTTCAATGGATAGCGCGGCCGCCTTCGACGTGTCGAACTGCGTGCTTTGCAACAAACCGCCAAGTCGCTGGGAGAATGCGTGGGAAAAACG
>JBJTOW010000580.1:0-3930 GCA_046074805.1 Planctomycetota bacterium
GAGGTTGGATTTCGGCCCATAAGAACGCGGCATACGCGCCGCCGGCCTGCTCCAGCTTCGCCTTTTGCATCCAGGGCAGAGCGTGAATGTTGATCGACTTCGCCCACGCCTTGCGTTGTTCCAGAATCCAAGCGTTGACCGAGGCGTCATCGTCCCAAGCAGGCGGCGTGGCCACCGACGAGCTGGTCAGGAGCTGCGCCCAGCGACGGGAAAAAATCGCGGTCGACACGCCGTCCGCGATCGCGGCTCGGCCTACGCTCGGATCAACGTCGAACGCGTCCTCGTAGTCCACCACGCTCGCCAAATCCTTGGCATGCCAGAAACACCGCGCATCGAACGCCATGAACTTGCTCCGGAGGATCTGGGGAAGAGGGGATCGGGTAAGGAGGAATTGGTTGTCGGTTGTCGGTTGTCAGTTGTCAGTTGTCAGTTGTCAGTTGTCAGTTCTCAGTTGTCAGAGTTGAGTGGGCGATTTGACGCTGCTCGCTGCTCCGAAAGCTTTTCCATGGTGACATCTGGGGATGGCACTCTGGTCGATGAACTTTCAATCCACATTGGCTGCGGCGGGCGTTGCGACGGACCGGGAAGTCCGTCGCACAACAAAAAACGCAAGACCGCAGTGCAGGGCGACTCAATGGCTTCCCATCGCTCGCTTGAATGGGTCCATCAGGACGAAGAACTTGCCGTTAACGACTAGACCGCGGGCACCGGACTTGATGGCCGGCTTCTCGGCCGCCAATTCGGCGTTGAACAGCAATTCGGCGGCGCTGTTCCACAGTGCCTTTAACGAGTCTGTCGCCAGTGCTTCGGCTGAAGCGGGAAACACAACGGATGGATGTGGCGATTCGGTAGCAACCAAGTGGTACACGACAGCCGCCGCGCCGCTCGCCGTCGCAATCCCGGTCAGCTCGCCGACACCGGCCGCGATATCCGCCGGGTCGCCGGCACCGCGAGTCAGGTGAACGACGACCGGGTTGAGCGTCGCGGATGGATGATCGTTGATCCAGCCACGCAATGCTTCCGCCACCGCGCGGAACGCCGGCCGTGAACCGGTCGACAACGTTGGTTCCACTTCCACCAACACGGGCCGCTTCCGTGGCACAGCGATCAGGCCGCCGACGCCGTCCGACATCTGCTCCTCGAATTCATCGATCCGCACGGCTCCCGCCAGCAGTTCGCTGTCGCGAGCGAATACCCGCCCAGAAAGGCCGCCTTCGAGCGTCGTTCGCACCTCGGTGTCGCCGGCGCTATCGCCATACGACACCACCGCGACGTCCACCGCTCCCTTTCCGTGTTTCGCGACCTCTGCCACCATGTCGCCCAGTAGCGAATGGAGCTTCGAGCAGGCGTTGCCCAAATCGGCGGTAAACGGATCAGCCACGGAACGGTCGAGAACGAACAAGAGGCAGCCGGGCGATGTGGGCGAAATCGTCGCGTTGGCCCTTGGCGGTGCCGCAGCGGCAGACGCCGGAATCGTTCCCGTCAATTCGGCGGTCGTCACGACTGTCGCGTCGCTCGCCAACCGTAGATCGTCACCTGCGGCACCGATCGGTTCCAATTCCATCGGCCCCGCCGCCATCGTTCCCGCCGCCATCGGCTCGACTTCCAAGGGCGCGAGCGGTTCCACAGAAAGCGGTTCCACAGCCAATGGTTCCACAACGAGCGGCTCCACCATGAGCGGCTCCACCATGAGCGGTTCCACAGCCAACGGTTCCACGGCAAGAGGTTCAAGAGCCGCTGCGGGCTTGGTCGCTGGGTTGGCGATCGTCGGTGGGCTTACCGGGGTGGCGGTCACTGCGGGAGGCGTTTGGGTTCGCGGCGGCGCTGGGGAGGCGACGGGGGCGGAAGCGGCCGGTTTGAGATACTTGGGAGCCGGCGGCGGCGCGACAGCGCTCGGCGGTTTCACGGTCGGAGCGGGCACCGGTTTGGCGGCTCTGCCCGGCGCGGGCGGTGGAGCCTTGATGATCGCGGGGCCCAGCTTGGGTCCGCCCTCTGGCGGACGTGGCCGAGCGACCGGGGAGGCGGCGGCCACCGCCTGGCCAGCCAGCGACTTTTGCACGTGGGCGGCGATCATTCCCAACGCCTTCGTCACATCCATCATTTTCGCGTTGTAGATCATCGCGCGGGCATTGACGTGAACCACAACGCCCACGGCCTTCAACGCTTCGCACAAATGGCCCGGCAGCAAACTGCTCCGTTCGAACAATTCGCGTTGCGGCCCTAGCGACAAGTAGGCTCGGTTGGCGGGAAAGAGCACCGACGGCGTGTTCGCCGACGAGCTGAGATGGAGATGGGCGACAATCGGCGTCGCGCCGCCGACCGCCAAGTCTTGCACGCCTTTGATCGCCCGCAGTGGGTTGCCGTCGCCCGCCGTGCCAGACGTGATATGCACGATTAACGGCTGGCCTTGCACGCCGTTCGCCGGCGCCCACCGCGTCAGCAGGTCACGCACGCATTCGAAGGCGGCGATCTGCGGAGCTTTATCGCCAAGAGTAGGCTGGTACCAAATCGGAAACGACACGGGCGATTCGTCGAACCCGCCCAGGTCGTTCCGCACTTTTCGCATACGGGTTTCGACCGTCGTCGGAGCGGCCGCTATCTCCGCGGCGGCAACGAATTCGCGGCCGGCCAACGGCCCTGACCAGCGCACGGCGACCTGCGATTCGCCCTCCTTCGAGCTGCGATAGCCCACCAACGCGATCTCGCAGTCGCCAGCCTGGGCAAGCTTCGCGAGAACGGAATTGATCGCCGTCGCGACGCTCTCCGCCTTCGATTTAGGCGAACCGCCCGACGCTACGGCGCCAACCCCGCCGCTCCCCGCGCCACCCGCTATCGCCGCCGCGTCCATCGCGGCCGATTCGTCCACCAACAACACGATACCAACACTCATCGGACACCTCCGAACGGAAGGGCGAAATTAACGGAGGACGCGGGCTTGGCGGGTGCCCATGTCAAGGAACCGGATGAGCGACACCATGTCGGCGTTGAATGCCATGCCGCGAGCGCCGGTTTGCAATTCGAACCCTTCCGCCACGGCGCTCTGGAACATCTTTTCCGGCAATGGACTCGACATGTTGAACAGCACCCGCGCCAGATCGTTCGGCAGGATCTCGCCGCTCGCCGGGAAAAGGAACGGATCGCCCGCCGTTTCGCTCAAATGGCAGTTGAACAACAGCACATTGCCGTCCTCGGTCGCCAGCGACCGGAGCGAATCGGCGTACTGTTGCGGATCGCCATCCTGGGACTCGCCGTCCGAGATATGAATCACCACAGGCGGAAAGCTCCGCGGATGCTCTTGTATCCACTTCTCGACCAAGTCGTACGCGCGATACAAGGCGTTGCACATCGGCGTGCCGCCCTCCGCCACCGGTTCGACCCACACCGGCACCTCGACCTGCGTCTCCACCAACTCGCCCAAGTCCTCGTCGTAAAACTGCTTGACACGCTGTTCGAGCCGCGCCGGGTTATTGCCAATCTCGACGATCGACACCAACTCGCGGCCCTGCAACGCCCCGCCCAACGGCGACTCGATGATCGGATTGGCGTCCTGATCGGTGCGATATCCCAATACGCCAATGTCGACGTAGTCGCGGATCCCCTCGCCGCCCGTCGATCGGATCGTCATGTTCTGCAACCAACCGTTGATCGCCGTCACCAACTCGTCCTTCTTCTTGTTGGGCGAGTTGCCAATCGGATCCTCCATCGAGAAGGACTGGTCAAGAAGAAACAAGAACAAAGCCTTGTTCTGGCGGCTAATCTCTTGGGTGTAAGGCATCGGCCGTGTGGCTCCGGAAAAAAAAGAGGGCTTGGGTTGGGGGTTGGGTTGGGGGTTAGGTTGGGGGTTAGGTTGGGGGGGGGCGGTTTTCAGTTTTCAGTTTTCAGTTGGCGGCAGTCACTGGTCACTGGTTATTTGTCACTGGTTATTTGTCA
>JBJTOW010000581.1:0-3773 GCA_046074805.1 Planctomycetota bacterium
ATGGTCGACACGCGAAGCCCGGCGAGTACGTACCAAACAAGGGAGCGTTAGTCATCTACCAGTACGCGGATCTGTAGCCGCGTGACGATCTTCCGTGAATGAACCCGACAAAGCTTGGAGGCACATCATGCCAGACGAGAAACTTGGACTCTCGAGGACCGGCCACTTTCTCCGCAACGCCTTGACGATGGCGACACTTTCCAAGGCGGCCTACGCGGACGACGTGGCGAGATCGGCGGAATTCCAGAAGACGACACTGGGAAATTGCCGGCGATTCGAAAGCAAGAAAACCAACACCCAGGGTTTCGTCGCGTCTGATTCCAAAAATGTGGTGCTCGCCTTTCGCGGCACCTCAGCCCCACAGGACTTTATCGTCGACGCCCGCGCGCGACTGGTGGAAAAACCGCTCACTGCCGTCCATGCCGGTTTCGGTGGAGCGATCGACAGTGTTTGGGCAACCATCGAAGCTGAAGTGCGGCGGCAATGGTCTACCGACAAGGCATTCTGGGTGACAGGCCATAGCCTCGGAGCCGCGTTGGCCGTTCTGGCTGGCGCCTTGATGCCGGCCGATCTCGCGGTGTTTCAAATCGCCACATTCGGCCAACCCCGAGTGGGAGACAAAGAATTCGCCGCTACCTTCAAAAACCGGCGAATCAAACTGTATCGGTTTGTGAACAACAACGACATTGTTGCGACGGTGCCATCACGACTGATCCCCGGTTCTATCACGCCACCGCGTTTCTATCAGCACGTCGGCGACTTTCAATTCTTCGACAGCAAGCGGAATCTCATCGACAAATCCGACGAGGATCTCGGACTGACGCCGCAATTGCTCGACGCTCTCGGCCCGATGGCCAACGCCGATGCGAAGGCGGCACGCTTGGTCGCCAGCGCGCTGGAAGACCATCGCATCGACAACTACATCGCCTGCCTGAACCACAATCTCAAATAGCTGCTACGTGGTTCCGTTCGCCATTTTCCCAACGGCAGTCCCCCATCTCTCCCTCAAAAATGATTCCAATCACCACCTTCCGGCTCGGGTGCATCATTTCGACACAAATCTGGCGCCTCCTGCTGGTGAGCATTTGCTCGGCCGTCACGACCGGCTACGCGGCTGACGGTCCTATCACCAACGGCGGAACCGCCGCCGCAAAGCCCAACGACCCGATCGCCAGCGGTCCGGTCGCGGGCGTTTCTGGTCCTGGAGACTTGGTGCTGGTCGAAGGTGGGCGGACGTCCGCCGTGGTCGTGGTCCGCGAGTCGGCCAGCGAGTGGGAAAAGCGAGCGGCGCAAGATCTATCTATCTACATTGGCAAACTGGCTGGCGCAGCGCCCAAACTGGCTACAACACCCGCCGAAGTTGCCGCGGCCCTGGCTAGTTCGACCCCGACGCTCGTCGTCGGCCAAGCGGCACTGGATGCCGATCCATCGTTGAAGGCGACGCTGAAAAAAGCGGCCGACGAAGCCAAACCAACGCCCCTACTCCGCTTGGACGCCGTGGCGATTCGTCGCGTTGGCCAACGCGTCTACCTGGCAGGCTCGAACGACGACAGCCATTACTACGCTGTCGCCGAACTGCTTCGACGTTGGGGCTGCCGTTGGTATATGCCGGGCGAGTTCGGCGAATGCGTGCCGCGCCACGCCAAGCTCGCGGTCGGCCAACTTGACTACGCTTACGCTTCCCCGTTCGAGGTTCGACGCTATTGGCTTTCCTGGAACGGCGACACGACCGGCCAGAAAGAGTTCATGCGGCGGAACTTTTTCAACGACGAGATTGTGCCGAACGGCCACAACTTGGCCCAGTTCACGAAAGAGTTGATACCGCCGGGAAAATCGATGTTCAATGTGCCGATCTCCGAGGATCGCACGGCCGACCATGTCACGCGGCAGCTTGAGAAGGCGTTCGCCAACGGCGACCGGATTCAGCTGGGCATGGAGGATGGAATCTATCAGAGCGATTCCGCCGAGGACCGCCAGTTGATCGCCTTGCAGTACGACAAGTATTTCCTCACCCAGTCGTATACAGATGCTTTCATGGCGTTCTACAACAAGACGGCTCAGCGTCTGTTGGCGAAACATCCGAATAGCAAGGCCCTGATCGGGTTCCTGATTTATTCCAATATCACCTTGCCACCGGTGAAAGAGATTACCGCCGCCAAACCGCTCGTCGGCTATTTCGCTCCGATCGACTTCGACCCGATCCACGGATTCGACGACCCGCGCAGCAAGCCGCGTCGCGAATGCCGCGATGTGTTCCACCGATGGGCGAAAATCATGCAGGGGCGTCTGGTGGTCTATGATTACGATCAGTCGATGCTGGTCTGGCGCGATCTGCCAAACCCGTCGCATCTAGCGTTCCGCCATGACGTGCAACATTACCTGAAAGCCGGAATCCTGGGCGTCGACACCGAATCCCGCGGAGCGATGGCGACAACGGGGCTGAATCTATTTCTACGTGGCCAACTGTTATGGCGTCCCAATTCCGATGTTGATGGCCTGATCAATGAGCACTACGCGGCGTTTTACGGGCCGGCAGCCGAACCGCTGGCCGCCTATTGGAACGCCATCTACCGCGCCTGGGAGGAAACGCTGGCGACGGAACATGAGTACTTCCTGGCGCCAGCCGTTTACACGCCTGAACTGCTGGCGACGTTGAGATCCCGGTTGGCGGAGGCAAACCAGCGACTGGCGCCGCTCGCCGGCCGCAATGACGCCGAGTCGAAGCGTTATGTCGAGCGTCACCGGTTCGTAAGTCTCGGCTTCTCGGTGCTCGAGAACTACATGGCGATGGTCCGCGCGGCCGCGACCGATGTCGATTTCGCCGCCGCAGTCGCCGCCGGCGAGCGCGGATTGGCGGCCCGCGAACAATTGACCGCTATGAACCCCACTTTCACGACATACAAAACGATCGGCGAAGGTGGCTATGCCTGGTGGCCAGGCGAAGTGAAGCAGTATCAGGAACTGTTGCCGCTCGTAAACGGCGGAAAGGGACAACTGGTCTCTAAGTTACCGCTCGTCTGGAATTGGCGCCGTGACGAACAAAATATCGGCGTGCGCGAGAACTGGTTTCGTCAACCCGTCGATCTTGCCGGCTGGAATGGTTTGTCGAAACCGATCGGTCCCGCCGAGCGTTGGCGGTTGGAAGGCAAATGGGAGCAGGTCTCATCCGACTTATATCTGCAAGCGCAAGGCGTTCTCGGCCCCGACTATCAGAGTTACACGGGATATGGCTGGTACCAGTCCGACATCGAGCTGACGGGCGATCAAATCAAAGGGCCAATGCGTCTGAAATTCCCGGGAATCTTCAATGAGTGTTGGCTGTATGTGAATGGAGAATTGTTGGCTCATCGTCCATTTCAAGGAGTGTGGTGGATGAACGACTACCGCTTCGAGTGGGAAGTGGATGTCGCCAGCAAACTCAAGGCCGGGAAGAACTCGATAGTCATCCGCCACCATAACCCACATCATTTCGGCGGAATGTTTCGACGGCCATTTTTATACCGTGCCGTGAACCCGTAGTCCGCAGCGAGGTGTTTTCGTGAATCGGGGAATGAATCGATTATCCCGCAGTCAGCCGGCCTGGCGTTTCCATGGGGATCAATCGCTTGGATTAGCTATGGACGGATCGCGGGCTATCGCAAGAGGCGACGGACGAATGGCTATTTCGCAGTCGGCGGTGCGAGTCGCTTTTTTCGCGTGTTTGTTCTCGGCCTTCGCGGGGTTGCCGGGCATACCCCTATCGGTCACTTGCTTGCCGTTGTCGATCGCAGCGG
>JBJTOW010000582.1:0-2759 GCA_046074805.1 Planctomycetota bacterium
TCGAACAGCGGATCGTATCCAAAACCACCCGCGCCCGAAGCCACCTCGCGGATCCGTCCATGGCATCGTCCTTCGCAATCGATCCGCACCTTTCCGGCCGGGTCGGAAAGCGTCATGTGACAGACGTAGTAGGCGCCACGACGCTCGCGCGGCACGCCCGCCAATCGGGCGAGCAGTTGTTCGTTGTTGGAAGCGTCGGTGGCCCCGGCGCCTGAAAATCGGGCCGAGTAGATTCCAGGCGCGCCGCCCAACGCCTCGACACACAATCCGCTATCCTCTCCCAAAACCCATTCGCCCAGCAGAATGGCTTGTTGACAGGCTTTCTTGGCGGCGTTCTCCGCGAACGACGCGCCATCCTCCACAACGTCAATCGATTGCGGATAGTCAGCCAAAGTCCGCAATCGAAAACCGTGCGGACCGAGCAATTCGACAAGCTCGCCGATCTTCTTCCGGTTTCGGCTGCCAACAACAAGCGTGCGGGAGGCGTTCATGCGCACAATTTAGTGGCCGCGTGCGTAGCCGAGTAGCCCCTGGCCGCTGAGCTGCGGCGGTGTCCGCTCCATGAAACGATCTACGGTTTGCGGCCGCCGCGCAGCAAGTCGGAAGTGTAGGGACTGAGGTCGATGTAGCGGCCGCCGGAAATCTCCAGCCGGTTGTCGCGGCGCCAATACATGATCGTGCGGGCGACGGTATCCGGCTTCAGAGGATTCGCGCGGGGCTTACGGTAAAACTCGGCGTCGCTCCGGCCATCGCCCGCCAAAAGCAACAGATCCTTCGCCTGCGAATAGGAAATTCGAGCGCCCCGCGCGAGGAACTTCAGCCCCTCGACCACCGCCGACCCGGTCGCCTCCAATTCGACCGCCGGCGAGCCACCTTCGCCTCCGCTCAGTTGGCCAACCGCCAGCCGCTCGCACTTCAGCCCCGCCCCTTGTTCGCCAGCCGCCTCCGGA
Organism: Planctomycetota bacterium; assembly: GCA_046074805.1. Classification (GTDB taxonomy): domain Bacteria; phylum Planctomycetota; class Planctomycetia; order Pirellulales; family Pirellulaceae; genus CAIXSC01. The sequence continues at coordinate 951 of JBJTOW010000582.1, forward strand.
TTCCGCCAATCGAGCTCGTCTTCCCAGCGTGCCACCGGCCCGAAAATCGCCTGCACTTGATCGCTGAATTCCACATGCCGCGCATTCAAATTGCCATCCACCGCGCGGCTGAATTCAACATGCAGGTACACCAGTCGCGGCGCCGCGACCGGCACGGAAGAACCGGTTGCGGCAGTCGGCAAGATCCCCTGCTGCCCCTCTTCCAGCCTCACGGTGCTTAGCCAGCCCGGACCATCGCCATGCAACCGGCCCGAGGCTTGATCGATCGTCAAATTGTGCATCTGCAAACGGTGCGTGGCGGTCACCAGCCCTGACTGGGTTGTGCGGCCTTCGACGTAAATGTGGCCGCCAAATGTCATAGCCCCCAACGCGAGGTCGGGCGGCGCGGCGCCACCGGCGAACGAAAGTCGGTGGGACAGGGAAACGTCAAGCAACCCGCCGAGAATAAACGCTTCGAGAAGTTCGCCCGACTCGAGGCGTTGGGTTCCGCGAACTTGGACATCGCGCTGGAAACGCGCCGTTTGGCCATCAAAATCCATTCGCCCTTTCCACGCGACCGTGATCGGCGGCGGACGCCGCGGCGCTCCACCATTCGAGCTTGCACCATCCGTATTGGCACCATAAGGGCCCGTGCCGTTGGCGCCACCAAAGTCGTTCCCGCCCCCGGCCGCATCCCCCAATGGCTGACGGTTTTGGAACAATAGCTCACCCATCGGCTTGGCACGTGGAGCCATTGGCGGAAAGCTCATCTGGCCGGCCCCATCGATCCAGAGCCGGTTTTCGCCTTGATGGACTTGGATTTCGCGGCCATCGAGCGTCAGCGAACGGGCGGTGACTTGAGCGAGCCGGTTTCCGGTTCCACGGACACTTAGATGAGCGGCCGACGTGTCGGCGTCTTCGATATTCAGTTCGTCGCCCGTCACCTTCAAACGCGGCTCGGGCGAGTCCGCCGTGCCAGCCTGCCGCACTCGCACATTCCCCGATACCGCGACTTGATCGAGTCGAGCACGCGCCGCCGAAAAACGCAAACGGAGACGCAGTAGATCGCCTTCCAAGTACAACGCATCGGCCGGATCGACGGGTGGATCGTTGGAACTGGAACCGCCATAGGCGATCGTGCGTCCTGGCGATCCGTTGTTCCCAGCCCGTTCGCTACCGTCAGGCGAATCGTTGGCAACGCCGCCATCTCCCCCCAGGGATGAAACTCGGCCAGGTGGCACTCGTTCGTCGATGCCATCGGGCCGGAACCAGGCCTGCAATTCACGAGTTTCCCCGGAGAGGCGCGGCGATTGGAAGCGGACAGCCCCTTGCGCGAGCAAGCGATCGGGTTGGATTTCTTTCGACCGGCGTTCGGTGGAGACTTCCCGCAGCCAAGCATGGAGCGTTTCGGCTTCGAAACGGCCCATTCCCGGCATTTGTATCGTGGTTCCGCCGCGCAGCGAAAGAACGTGGAGATCGTCCTGGGGACGCAGCCGTAGTTCCTGGCGCCAAGTCGTTTCGAAGGCGCCGCCGGCCGGGTCAACACGAGTTAGCCGTCCTGGCCCCGAAGCCCAGGCCCGCCCTAGCCCGCTGGGATCAGGGGCCAATTGATATTGGACCTGGGGAGCCTCCAGCCGCTGCTGGGCTTGTTCCAACACCGCGCCTTGCGGATCCTCCAAGTGGATCAACCGGCGTTCCAACATGTACTCGAGACGCGCGCCGCGGGCCCGTGCCCCCATCGCGGGCGCATGAAGCAAAACCGGATTTCCCGTGGCCACCAACCGCTCCGGAGCAAACTCGCCCGTTCTCGCCCGTACCCGATCGAAATGC
>JBJTOW010000583.1:0-2694 GCA_046074805.1 Planctomycetota bacterium
GGCGGTGCCAAAGCGGCGCCCGGAGTCGCCGCACTCCAAATACGTCGTGCCTGCGCATCAAAGCGAGCGCGACGCGGCCCTCTTTGGAGTGCGGGGCCGAAGGCCCCGCTTTCCCCCACCGACGACGCCTCGTAAAAGCAAACGCCCAACGAGCGAATCGACGTCGCAACCATTTTCACACGCAGCACGTCAACCGTCGGCGGTGCCAAAGCGGCGCCCGAGGGCGCCGCACTCCAAATACGTCGCGCCTGCGAATCAAAGCGAGCGCGACGCGGCCGTTTTTGGAGTGCGGGGCCGAAGGCACCGCTTTCCCCCACCGACGACGCCTCATCAAAGAAAACGCCCAACGAGCGAATCGACGTGGGGACAGTGTTCGCAAGTAAAACGTCAACCGTCGGCGGTGCTAAAGCAGCGCCCGTGGGGCACCGCACTCGAAAGCCGAAGGCACCGCAAATATCCGCAAGTTGCAAATGCGATCTCGCCAAATCGCTCGCGACAGACTGGAAAGTCCATCGTACGGCAGACAAATCTTAAAAAATGCTAAACCAAACTTCAGGTTATTATGAATCGGGACTGGTGACGGGAAGCCTTCGGCTCCCGGTTCTAACTCGTGATTGTAGAAGCGAGAGCTCGAAGCTCGCGTCACATGACGCGGTGGCTCGCGTCCATTCCCAATAATATGTCTGTATAGTACTTTAATTGACGCGGACACTATCGAGCCACAACCGAACCTCAGCGATCGGTAACGCAAATCCAGCTTCGTCCTTTAACAACGGATGCATCAGGTCGCCGCGGTAATCCTTACCATCGGACACTCGCAAGAAATCGATCGAATACAAGGCGACCGCAGGAGCACCGCCGTCCACCGGCTCACTTAATCGCGACTGGCTGAAATCCAACTTGATCGCTGCGGGCCGATCGTCGCTACCTTCGGATTGACCGGAAAACTCCAAAAGCACAGTTTGGTCCGACCGGCCCCCGGGAAAAACGAACTCCCGCACCTGTCCACGGAGCAAACTCTGGCCTTCTTGCCCCAAAACCGGGGCCCACCGCACGTACGCCGTCGCTACGCCACTCCGCTTGCCCGCAACCTTCAACAACCTTCGATATGCCTCGACTCGCGACCGTAAGGCGGCATCGTCGTCCATTCGCGACGACTCGGCGTCCATCGCCAATCGACGCACCCTCGCTTCGACCTCCATATCCAAACGCTCAAAGCTGTAGTACGCGATCTGGAACGACCATCGCTCGTTGAAAGACGCCGTAATCGATTGCGTGTTGCGTTCGAGTCCCGACAGCCGATTCGCCGTCGAGTCCAACTTGCCCTCCAATTCGGCTCGCTGGCGGCCATAGTCGTTTCGAAGCGTTCGGAGTTCGTGCGACGACCGCAGGAACACAAGGAAAGCAGGAAAGCTCAAGGCGGCCACCAAGTAACTCGCCAACGCTCCAAGCGTCACCCAACTGCACCAATCACGGATGTCGAAAACAGCGGCCGTCCACCGCGTCACGCTCCGCTGAATCCCCTCCAGCCTTTCAACCGTCTCTTGAACCTTTTCCAGTTCCGCTGCCGGCGAATTGGCCGAGGCACGCGCGACCGCCTCAGCCCGCCCGGAAGACGAGTCGCGATTCGATGTAGATCGCCGCGCGTCGCCATCGCTGGGAGAGGCAGTCGGATCCCACGGAGTCGTCAAGCTCTCCAGTCGCCGCCGCTGCTCGGCGTTTAGCAGGCGGCTTTCGACCAGCGTTTGCCGCGCGACTTGGTAGCCGTGCCGCACGAGGCAGGACACTTCGAGCGGATCGAAGCGGTCGAGATCGGTGCGGATCTGCCGGACGGAATGCACAAGTTCGCGGGCCAATGCTCCAGCGGCATCCGCCAAAAAACGAGAGATGTGTACCCGCAGCAGCAGTGGCCGACCATCCTCGGCTGACCGCCGCGCCCATTCGTATTCCAGTTCGGCGACTCGACGCATCAAAATGTCGCTTGCCCGCACCGCGCGATGCCAGAACCGCTTGTAGTTCGCTCCGACTTTCCAAACAAACGGCGATTCCGCGTCGCTCACCATGATGGCCGCCAAGTCAAAACGCGTCCGCGCTCGCAAGTTTTGGATTTTGCGGATTCCCAGGTTGTCGTACACGCCGCCATCGCTCAGATACTCGGGCGACTGCAGGAATTGGCTCGCGTCTACCCGTAGCTGTTCGTGCGTCACATACACAGGCGGGAAGGCGGGCGGGAAGGCGGACGAAGCGGTAACCGCCAGCGAGATCGGCACCAATCGACAGTCGATCCGTTGCTCGCCGGCGTCATCCAAGTCGTCATCCAAGTACCGTCGTTCAAACTGCAAGCCGTTGGACGTGAACGCGCACATGTCGCCCGTCTTCATCGCGGTCGCCATGAGAAACAATTCGGGGCGATTGGGGCCCTGCAACGCCCCTAGCGGTTCGCCACGAAACAGCGTGTCGTACTCCGCTTGCAGCAACCGAGTGCGGTTCCAACGCTGCGATCCGCCAAGAAACATCAACAGAGGGCTGAGCACAGTCGCCATAATCCAGCGACGAAAAACGCGGCCGCGCACGTCACGGGAAGCGAAGTCGACAATCTCTCTGGCCGCCGCGTCGAATTGCCCGCCCGTGTAACGCTCCCAGTTTTGTACAAGGTGGGCGGCCAAAATGCTGCCGCCGGAAACCGAACAAATG
>JBJTOW010000584.1:0-2537 GCA_046074805.1 Planctomycetota bacterium
GGAGCCGTTTGGGGCACAGCCACTTCTTGTTCGATGGGAGCGGCATCGAGATTAGCCGCCGGTTCGCCTGTGGGCGGCGCGGTGTCTTCCGGCGGATTTGCTTCCTGATTGTAGGCGGCTCGCGCCGTTTCACGGCCGGGGTTGGCTCGGCGAGCGGATCCAGTCTCGGCCTGAACCGAGAAGGAAGCCGGGGCCACGCCGGTCGCCTTGTCCGCTAGAGGACGCAAGTTCACGGTTGGGGAGGCCGTCGACGTTGTCTCCGTTGCCCGGCGCGAGCCTTTCGTGAAGATCAGGCCGATACCAGCCGCCATAACGCCCAAGACGATCCATGGAATCCAACGCATGCCAGTCCCCTTCCCCGGCTTTCAAAATCGTGCCGTGCCGACATTAGCGGACATTCCGCTTGTAGGGATTTCGGCGATTGGGAGGGTAAAACGTGAGCGGGAGAAGTCGGCAAAACCGCGATTTGAGGAGCACGGATCCAAGAATTCAGCCGCGAATTGGGATTTTGGGGAACAAGGAGAAACACGAACTGCCCGTCCGACCACCCCCATACCTCGGACTCGCCGGATCCGGACAGGCACGACGGCGCCAGCGATTTCTGGAGAAACGGCAACGAGCCTTGAAAACTGAAGAGCCACACACCGTCGCTGCCGCGCCGGATTTCCACCACATGTGTATGACGATCGCATGGCGTGTTGAGTGTCTGCCAGCGAGTCCGTCGCCCCAACACCCAAGTCATCGCATCGCGTCCATCCGGCAAGCCGGCGAACTCCGACTGCCAACCCGTTGAGGTTCCCATCAAACCGGCCCATTGCCTTCCAAGGCTGGCAAGCTTATCCGGTGATTCCGGCGTTATCGGCCGCTGCGTCGCCTGCCAAAGCAGCAAAACGCAAACACCAGCGACCGCGATACTCGAAAGGCTTGCCAGCGCAAACCAGCGTCGCGTACGCCAGGGACGGAATGGTTGATTGGAAGCTGGCGAAGCCGTCACGCACGATGTCTCGGAGTCCAAACTTTCGGCATGAACAGCCGTCAAGCTTTCGGACGGGACGATGTCCAGACCGTTCGCCGGCACATCTAACCCCAGACTGCGGCGGAGGCGCACCTCGAGGCCGTAAGGAAGTTGAACATCCTCCAGTTGTCGGCGCAGCACTCCATCCGCCGCTTGTGAAGCGTCCCAACGGCCGCGCCAGGACGAATCGCTGGCAATCGCCCTAAGCAATGGCTCGGAGTCGGGAAGTTCCAAATCTTGATGCCCCGACCGACACGCCTCAAGCAACTGCTCGAGCCGCTCGTCGGATGAGAGCGCCAATGAAGGAACGCTGGACGGAGGCGTGGAAGGCTGATCCATCGGAGTAGGCAACGAGTTCGATTCGTTCATTCCGGTTCCCTCAAGTCGGCCGGACCAAGCACGGACCGAAGTTGGGCTTTGGCTCGGGATAGTCGGCTCATGACAGTTCCGATCGGGACCCCTAATTCGTCGGCGATTTCCCGATAGGAAATGTCCTCAAAGTAAAACATCAACACGACCACCCGGAAATCTTCAGGCAATGCGGCAATGGCGGCTTGTAGCGAGTCGCGGACGTCCACATCCCAAACGGTGTGTGATTCCTTCGCCGGCAAACTGCTCGTTTCGAGTCCGTCTACGATCTGACGTTCGCGCGATAAGCTCCGGATAAACAGTCGACGGCAAACCCGCAGTAGCCAACTGCGAATCGCTTCCGCCGATCGAACGTCGCCTCCAAAGCGCAACGCGGTTGTAAACGTTTGCTGCGTCAAATCCTCCGCCGTCGCGTGCTGCCCGCTTAACCGATATGCGTATCGATAAACTCCGACAAAGTGAATCGCAAACCAGGACTCTAGTTCAGCCGCCGACAACTTGGCGGCGGCTGCCGCCGTTCCCACAGAGCCCCCGTCCCCTAAGACACCGTCCCCCAAGACCCCGTCCCCCAAGACCCCGTCCCCTAAGACCCCGTCCTCGGAGGTAGCGCCCGCAGGGCAAGCGTCCGCATCCTTGGACGTCTCTTCCACCTGTTTTTTCGCTTTCGCTGTCGCGGACAACGGCCCCATCACTAGGGAAATGGAACCGGGGGCTATCACGGCGTCAACATCGACGGCCACCGATTCGGGTGTTGAGCCGGTCGACGCCATGAGCCCCAGTGTTTCCGACGTCGAGTCCATGGTTCGCGTTTAGCCTTGCCGCCTTGAAAGAGCCTTGATGCGGTCGAATTATTCCCGATATTGGAAAAAAAATCTTCCGGTCACAACCAGATCACGCCAACTGAACACCTCTCCCCAGAGGGGATCTGCTCTATTCTTAAAAATTCTTGGAAACTTCGGGAATAAAAACCTTGCTCGGCGCCTCTTCAAGTGCGTCGAAAGGCCCGTCTAGGAGCGTCCTGGCAACGCGGCCTTCGCTAGCGAATCATGGCCGTGGAAACGGCTGTTATTGAAGGGGATGTTGAGATGCGAAAGTTTTTTGGTGGTCTGCTCGTCGTCGGAATGATGTTCGGCATGGTCGGCTGCGGTGGCGG
>JBJTOW010000585.1:0-11572 GCA_046074805.1 Planctomycetota bacterium
CAGGCCATCACAACGCCGCGATGATCGCACGAGTACAGCGTGGCGTCGTCCTTGCCATAGCAAACGTTGTAAACATGCGACGCGTGCCCTGAGAGCGAGCGAACGAGGGCGCCGGTCGCGACATCCCATTCCTTCACCAGCCGGTCGTTGCCGCAGGTCGCCACCCGCGTGCCGCTCGGACTGACCGCTACCGCTCGAACCCAGCCGGTGTGCGCGTCCACCACGCGTTGCGGAGCCGGCTTCTCGGCCGCCGCCGGCCACCAGATAAGGCGGCCGTCGTAGCCGCCGCTGATCAACGTTTCGCCGTTAGGCGTTGCCGCAAAGGCCCGGACCCAACTGTCGTGCGCCGCGAGCGGCACCGCCGTGTTCGCCGCCACGTCGTAGCGATGGATGAGATTGTCCTCGGCGCCGAAGAACACGTACCGGCCCTTGGGCTCCCAATAGCACGACGTCAGCGGACGATTGTGTTTGAATTCGGCCGTCTTGCGGGTTTTGGCCGGGTCGACCGGCGGAGCGAGCAGCCTCATGCCAAAAGCTCCTTGATCGCGTCCTTGGCCGGATCGGCGATCGGGAACTTGCGGCCGCCAATGTCGAACTCGCCCTTGGAATCGACGCCGACCGCGCGGAGCAGCGTATGGAAGACATGGCCATGGTCGACCGGTCGATCCACCACCGCCGTGCCGTTGTCGTTGGTCTTGCCGATCACCGCTCCGGGCTGGATCCCTGTTCCGCCCAGCACGATGCTCCACGCCGTTCCCCAGTGGTCGCGGCCGTAGCGCGTGTTGATCTTCGGCGTGCGGCCGAATTCGCTCATCACACACACCAGCGTGTCTTGCAACAGGCCGCGGTCCGCCAAATCGGACAGCAACGTGGCGAACGGCTGGTCGAATTCGCCGAGCTGTTCGATGTGGAAATCGAAGTTTTCATGGTGCGTGTCGTAGTCGGCGTGATTGACTTGGACGTACGGGACGCCGCATTCGAGCAGGCGGCGGGCGAGCAGGCAGTGTTTGCCGAATTCGCTGACGCCGTACCTCGCTTGGTCGGCGGCCGATTCCCGGCTGGCGTCGAACACCTCGCGGCGTTCCAACAGATCGCGAGCTTGCTGGAAGGAGAATGTGTAGGCGTCGGTATCCGCCGTGCGGCGGCGGCCCGCGAACCGCTCGTCGCTGCGTGCGCGGAAGGCGTTCCGCCGCGAATCGCTTTCCAGGCTCAACCCTTCCGGCCGGTCGGTGAATTTCGGCGGCTTGCCGTCGTACATGATGACGTTGCTGAACTGCGGACCCAGATAAGCCGCCTTGTGGGACTCCGATTCGACGTTGCGTTTGCCCGGCGAACTGCGGACCAGAATGTGTCCGGGCAGCGTGAAACCAGCCGGGGTCAACGCTTTCGCCGTGACCGCGCCCAAGTGCGGATAGTCGACGCCCTTCATTTCTTTCCGGCCGGTCGTCATTTCGACAACGCCGCGGCCATGATCGCTGTTCTTCGTGTCCAAGCCCCGGATGATCGACAACCGGTGCATCTGCTTCGCCGTGTGCGGGAGCAACTCGCAGATGTGAACGCCGGGAACCGAGGTCGGAATCGTGCGGAACGGTCCGCCCGTGTCGGTGTTGGGCTTGGGATCCCACGTCTCCAACTGGCTCACGCCGCCGTGTAGAAAGATATTCAGGATTCGCTTTCCGCTGGCTTGCAGCGGAGCGGCCACCGCCGGCGTGCCGGCCATGATGTGGCCCAGCGACAACCCGCCCGCGTATCCACCGGCCCAAACGCCGGCCCAGCGGCCGACTGCGGCCAGTGGCCCCGAAGCCAAGGCGCCCGACGCGAATCCGCGCAACACGGCGCGGCGACTTTGAGCATGTTCGGGAGAACCGCAGGCGGCATGGCGATCCATGATGATTGCTCCGAAGGATGAAGCGTTCAAGCTAACGAACGGCTTGAGGCGGCTAAGTTTGGCGGGGTAATCAGGCGGTGCAAGGAAGCGGCTTAGTTTGGCGATGTAAAAAGTCGGCTTAATGACGAAACAGGAATTCTTTCGAGTTGAGCAAGGCCCAGGCCAGGTCGCGGAAAACAACGGCGCGTTCGGTGTCGTCGGCCGCCTCGCCGAGCCACCGCAACGCCCACTCCCGCTCGGCCGCCGTCGGTCCACGACTCAAAGCGGTCCAGTACAGCGACTCCACCCAACTGTCCGGCGTCGATGTCGTTCGCAGCCATCTTTCGAGCCGTCCCTGAGGCGACTCCAACCGCTGCTGCAAATCGCCATCGCTGAGCAGCGCCAGGGCCTGCTTGAGCGTTGTTTCGTCGGAGCGTTCGCAGGCGCAGGCTAGCAAGCGTTGCGGCTTGCCAAAAGTGGCCAAGAACCGATCGCCCTCCGCCGTCTTCTTGTCCCGATCGCGGCTGCGGCGAACTCCGGGCATCTGGCCCGCTCGGATCCGCTGCGAATACCCGCCGAACTCGACGGGCATCCCGACCACATGCGACTGGGCGTCGAGCAACACTTCGGCGGGCCATCGTCGCACCAGCGCTCGCGCAAACAGCGAGTCGTCATCGCGGGTCGTCTCGTTCGGTTCCGCCGACAAGCGGTAGACGCTCGACAAAGCCACTTCCCGCACCAGCGACCGCAGATCGAATCGATCACGGACCAGTTTCGCGGCCAGATAATCGAGCACGCCCGGATGAGCGGCCGGGTTGGTGGGCCGCAGATCGTCGACCGGTTCGACCAGCCCGCGACCCATCAAGTGATACCAAAGGAAGTTCGCCTGGGTCCGCGCGAACGCGGCGTTCGCGGGGCTGGTCAGCCATTCGGCCAACGGCTCGCGGCGGTCCGAGTTCGGTTCCATTTCGGGCGTGTCGGCGCCGAGAAAACGCGGCGCGGCATCCTCGCCGGTCCGCGGATTCCGCACCTCGCCCACATCCAGCACGCGCACAATCTGGTCGCCGACGAACTCGTGCTTGTCGAGTTTATCTTTGCGTTGGTTTTCGACAATTTCGTAGTCGACCCGCGCGAACAGGGCGGTCCATTGGTAATAGTCGTCCTGCGTCCAGCGATCGAACGGGTGGTTGTGGCACTGGGCACACTGCAAACGCACGCCTTGGAACAGGCGGCCCACGGTTTCGGCCCGTGCGATCGGATCGCGCAGCGAACGATAGAAATTCGCGGCCGGCGACTCGTAAGTGCTGCCCCGCGCGACTACCAGTTCGCGAACAAACTGATCCAGCGGCTTTCCCCGCGCGATACTGTCGCGAATCCAACCATGAAAACGCTCGACGCCCTTCGCGTCGAGCGCCTTCTCTTCGACCCGCAACACATCGCTCCAAGCGAGCGCCCACCGATCCGCGAACTCGGGACGCGCCAGCATCCGGTCGACCAAACGCTCGAGACTGTCGGGCGAATCGGGGGCCTCCGCGACAAACTCACGCGCCTCATCGCCATCGGGCAATACGCCTAAGAGGTCGAGCGAGAGGCGGCGAACCAGGATCGCGTGATCGGCGCCCGGCGCCGGCTGGACCCGCAGCCGCTCCCAGCGTTCGCGCCACTGCCGGTCCAGCGGCGAACGTGGCGTGAACGCCCGCAAATCGGCGGCCGGACGGTCTGGCAGAAACGCGACGCGCACCGCCACCTGCCGATCCAAATAACGAACCACAATCGTCGACTCGCCAAACGATTCGCGGACCGCTGCGCCAAAGCTGTCGACCCGCGTGACCAGATTGGAAGTTTCGCACGATACGAGCCGCGTGACGTCGCGGCGGGAACCATCCGAGAACCGCGCGGTCGCCACCAGCGGCACGCGATCCTGGGGCGCCACCGCGACCGCTTCGAGCGGTTCCACCTCCAACCCGATCAACGTGACCGGCGGCGCCGAGGACGCGGCGGCCGGCTCTGAAGCAGCGGAGGCAGCGGGCGGTGAGGATGGCACGCCAGCCGTCGCGCGGGCCGGGGGACAGCCTTGAGCGATCCAGCGTTCGAGCAGACGGTATTCGAGGGAATCGCCGGTGAATCGCTGGCCACCTTGATGCGCGACCTGAGCGGTCGCCTTAAGCAACAGGAGGCTGCGACTGGGCTCGGCCAAGTTCACTCGGCGGCCGCCCAGGTCCCGGACCAGCACGCGATGGTCATCTGTCGGCTCTTGGCCCCGACGCGACAGCTTGAAGCCGCCTTTGCCATTCAGGTTCCCATGGCAAGCTCCCGAGTTGCAGCCAGCACGCGACAGCACGGCCATCACCTCGTGCGCGAACGGGTCGCTGGCCGGCGTGGACGCGAAGTCGGCGAGCGTAGACGAGATGTTGGCCGACGCGGATGCGGCGTTGGTCGACGAGGCTGCGGCGTTCGCCGACGAGCGAGAAACGGGTTCGGCGCCGAAAGCCCGCCGATCCGCCATCCGAAAAGCAGTCCCGACAGTCGCGAAGGCCGCGACCACCAAAAAGGCCGCAATCGCCCTGCTGACGAACGGTGTGCCGAGTTGTTCGCACGAGGCAAATGTCAGATGTAACGGACGAAAAGTCCGTTGTAATCCGGTCGAGAGCGAGCGTCCGTCGCGCGTCGCGGCGGCCACGGGTTAGCCCACCAACTCGGCGATCTGCTTCACGGCCGGATCGACGATGTACTGCGGGCGGCCCCGGAAATCGAACATCCGCGGCGTGCCGGGCCAATGAATCCCCAGATTGTGATACAGCGTCGCGTGGATTTCCTCGAACGTCACGGGGCGTTCCGACGGTTCGCCGCCCAAGCGATCGGTCGCTCCGATCACCTGTCCGGTCTTCATGCCGCCACCCGCCATCAACGCGCACGAAACGCGCGGCCAGTGATCGCGGCCCGCGTCCTTGTTGATCTTCGGTGTACGGCCGAACTCGCCCCACACGACCACGCTGCAGTCTTTGTCCAAGCCCCGGGCATGCAGGTCCTCGACGAGCGCCGAGACGCCTTGATCGAACACGGGCAACTCTTCGCGGGCGTTGCGGAAATTCTGTCCGTGCCAATCCCAGAAGCTGTAGTTCACAGTGACAACGCGGGCGCCGGCTTCGATCAACCGACGGGCGAGCAACAGGTTTTGGGGCACGCGGGGAGCGCCGTCGCCCTTGGGCTGGCTGGGGTTGCCGGTGCCATACCGTTCCCGAGTGGCCGCGTCTTCCTTGTTGATGTCCAGGGCGTCGAAGAGGTCGGACGAAGTCAAAATGCCCATGGCGCGTTGCGTGAACACGTCCATGCCTTCCATCGCCCCGCGGTTATCCCAGTTACGGCGGAACTGATCGAGTTGCGTGAGCAATCCCCGGCGGTCGGCCAAGTGGTCCGTCGTGATCCCCTGCAACACCAAGTCATCGCGGCCCGGTCCCGTGGGACGGAATGACGAGTGCCCCAGTCCCAGGAAACCGGCACCCGGCTCGTTGTACGGCTTGTGCTGCGTCGTGTAGCACAGACTGACGTACGGCGGCACGCCAGGAGCGATCGGCCCTTGAAGACGCGACACCACCGAGCCGAGATGCGGCCAGCCGCCAGCCGGCTCGTTTTGGCTCAGATGGCCCGTGAAACATTGATACCCCGCGTGATCGTCGCGGCAACCGACAACCGACCGGATCGGGGCCAGTTTGTCCATGATCTTCGCCAGTCGCGGCAGCAACTGGCATACTTCGATCCCCGGCACGTTGGTCGGAATCGGATCGAATTCGCCACGCACTTCGACCGGCGCGTCGATCTTGATGTCGTACATGTCCTGGTGCGGCGGTCCGCCGCAGAGGAACACCATGATGACCGATTTGTGCGACCGGCGACCAGTCCCGCCGTTCGTCGCGGTACCCGCCTGCGGATTGGCTTGTGCTTCCAGTTCCAGCAATTTGGGCAGCGTCAGCCCGCCCAAGCCCAACGCACCGACGCGTAAAAACCCGCGACGGGAGAGGCCGTCACAGTGACGCCGCGAGTCCCGAGGTCCGAGGAGCGTAAGCATGGTGTCGCGATCCTGAAAAACGCCCACAGGAGGGCTGCGGGCGAGTGTCGTTTTTTACGCGACGGACTGGAAGTCCGTCGTACTTGCGTGCGGCGACGGAATGGAAGTCCGTCGTACTTCTGGCGTGGCAACGGACTGGCAGTCCGTCGTACTTGCGCTGCGGCGACGGACTGGAAGTCCGTCGTACAAAGATCGCGTTAGGCGACGGTGTGCTAGATGACTTCCTTGAGCGGTTCGATGCCTTCGTCGACCAAGTATTGCGGTCGGCCCCGCAAATCGAACTCGCGGACCGAACGTAGATTCAGGCCCAAGTTTTGGTACAACGTCGCCCACACTTCCTGGAACTTCACCGGCCGCTCGGTCGCGTACTCGCCGAGCCGGTTCGTCGCGCCGATGACTTGGCCCGTCCGCATCCCGCCACCGGCGAGCAACGCGCAGGAAACCTGCGGCCAGTGGTCGCGGCCAGCACCCGGGTTGATCTTCGGCGTTCGGCCGAATTCGCCCCAGATCACCACCGAGACATCTTTGTCGAGCCCCCGATCGTGCAGATCGCGAATCAGGGCGGCGGAAGCCCGATCGAGCAGCGGGGCGTCCTGGCGTAGAGCCTGGAAGTTCTGGCCGTGGTGATCCCAGCGGCTGAAGTTCAACGACACCACGCGGGCACCCGCTTCAACCAAGCGGCGAGCGATCAGGAAATTCTCCGTCAACTTCGGTGCGCCGTCGTCGCGGAACTTCGTGTCGCCCCGGCCATAGCGTTCCACCAGCTCGGGCGATTCCTTGGAAATGTCGAGCGCCTCGGCCAACTTCGACGAGGTCAAAATGCCGATCGCCTGCGACGTGAATTCGTCGATGCCGGCCATTTTGCCCGACGTGTCGATTTCCCGGCGGAAACGATCGAACGAACCGAGCAGATTTTGGCGGTCTTGCAGACGGTCCAGCGTGATCCCTTGCAGGACCATGTTTTCGCGCTTGCTCGTCTCGTTCCTTCCACCCACAAGCTTGAACGGCGAGTGGGCAATACCCAGGAAGCCACCGTCGCCGTCATAGCCCCACGGAGCGTGGTCGGTCTTGTAGCAAAGGCTCAAGTGCGGCGGAATGCTCTTGTTCACCGGGCCTTGAAGCTTCGACACCCAGGCGCCAGCGGCCGGCCAGCCACCCGTCGGAGCCGGGTTCAGCGGGCGGCCCGTCATGCACTGATAGGCGTCGTGACCGCCCGTCGCGCCAACGACCGAGCGAATCACCACGCACTTGTCCATTTCCTTCGCCAACAACGGGAACAGTTCGCCGATCTCGATTCCCGGAACCTTCGTCGCGATCGGTTGGAACTCGCCGCGAATCTCCGCCGGCGCGTCCTGCTTGATGTCCCAGAAATCCTGATGCGGCGGACCACCCGGCAAGAAGACGTTGATGATCGCCTTGTGCGACTTGCCGATGCCCGCTTGGGCTTCCGCCGCCAGCAGCTGCGGCAGCGACAGGCCACCCATCACCATCCCGCCGATTTTCAGAAAATCGCGACGAGCCATGCCGTCGCAGAATCCGCCTTGCCGGGGTGACCGGCCATGTATGGTCAGCATAGGAATCGCTCCTTAGGTAGGCACGGAAGGTTGGAGACAGGTGGGAGGGAACTCGACGCGCTACACGCCGGCAACGGAAGCCGCTCAGGCCGCTTGCGCATCTTTCTCCATCGGCATCGTATTGGACGCCATTGATTGATTCAAGATTGGCCGGAAAAACATTTTCCCGATGAGTAGTGGGAGTTAGGGGTTGGTTGCGAGTTGCGAGTTGCTAGTTGGGGCGTGGGTTTTCAGTTTTCAGTTTTCAGGAAATGCGGGTGGGCGGGCGTCGTTTCCGGAGGGGCGGGCGGTGATGGGGGCTGTGCCAACCTTTGTTTTTTTCGGCAAAAAAACGGGGCGGACTTCGTCGAACAAACTGCAAGTCTATCGCACGGCGAATGTTGCGACGGACTAGGAAGTCCGTCGTATGAAGGAGGGGAGCCGTGCCCGAGGAAATCCGGCCGCCGCTGGAATGGCCGAGGCGGCGACGCACAGCCACCAAGGCAAGTCGCCCGCGAGTCGGTATGGCGATTGGCGTCGGTCTGATTGCGGAGTGGCGATCAGAGTGGCGCCAGCGCGCCGCGGCGCCACGGCCTGCACGCGGCCGTCGCTATCCACCCAGGCGGATAGACCGGTGTTCGCCGCCACGAGAAACGGCCGACGTAGCTCGACCGCTCGCAACCTTCCCGCTTGTAGGTGCATGTCCAGCAGCGACGAGCCCCAGAACCAGCCATCGTTGGTGATGTTCACTTGAGCATCCACCGCCAATCCGGCCGCTTCCAGAGCGTCGATTTTCCGCCGCATCAGGTGCGGCACCAGGCTTTCAAAACAGACGCTTGGAGCCAAACGCCACTGCTTGACCGCGAACGCCCGGTGCTCGGTTCCCGCTTCCAACTCGCCCGGCATTCCCGCCAACTGATACAGCCAAGGAAACCAACCGCCCAACGGAATGTATTCGCCAAACATCACCAGATGCCGCTTGTGGTAGCGATCCGCGACGTGGCCATAGGGGCCAAGCAAGATAGCCGAATTGAATTCTCGTCCACCGCCACCCGCGGACAGCTCGACCGTCGTCGAACCGGCGATCAACACCGCATCCGGCGACAACTGCTCCATGCGTCCCATCACGTAACCGCTTTTGCGTGAAAACGCCGCGATTCTAGCTCGCAATTCCTCCGGGATTCCCTCGCTATCTTCGCCCATCCACAGGAACTCGGGGGTGTTCTCGGTGAACATCGATTCGGGCCATACAGCCGCATCGACCGGCCCCAGCTCGGCGCATGCGTCCAGAGTCCGCTTCAAATAGCGTTCGAACGCTTCCATGTTACGACGCGGGTTGTACTCGAAAACCGTGTCGATCGACTCCTGCACCAACGCGATCCGCGGCGCTGCGCGTCGTGGACCAACGCCATGAAAGCGGTTCGAGTCCGGACCGGCGGCGTCATCGCCAACGGTTTCCTTAAGACTTGCGTGGGCGAGCGGCGAAGCGTCGAGTCGCCATGCGCCATAACCGCACGCCGCTATGATCGCCACAACACACGCGGCCACATGCGTCCAACGGGTCGCCGATCCGCCAGCGGCTCGCCATAAGCAGGCCGCCACAAACATCACCCAGCCGCTCAGGAGATATGCGCCGCCAAGATCCGCCAGTTGCAGGATCCAGAGCTGATCGATTTGGCTATGTCCAAGCATTCCGCCGGTGAACCCACCGAGAAAATGGGCGCGGATCAACTCCAAGGCGACCCAAATCACGGGAGCGGCGATGGCCAGCGGCCAACCAAGCCGGTTAATGGCGACCCGCGTTAGCGCCACAAACATCGGCGTGTAAGCCGCCACATATACCGACAGCGCGAACCAGCCAGCGTACAGTGCGGGATGAGCGAGCCGCACGCCTTGCAGGTAGATCAGCCACCAAAGGCTGGCGGCCGCCCATAAGCCCAAATACGGCCGCCGCCCCGGTAAGCTCGGAAGAGTGACCAACCCCAGCAGCGGCAGAGGAGCGGCCAGTCCCAGCCAGCTCCAACCGATCGGCGGCAACGCGAGCCACCACACGAGGCCGCTCGCGAAACCCGCTGCCCACACCGTCCATCCGCCGTATCGTTCCAGCGATGCCAGCATCGAACGCGATTCCATTCGCCCATTCCCCGCGTTTGTCACCGCTCTTCGCCCCAGCGCGATCGCGTTGGCGATCGGTCAGAAGCGTTTACGCCGACGCGTACACGGCGTTGGCGGCGGCGACGCTCGACCCGCGTGGGAACGTATGCCCCTGCTCCGCCAGCAGCTGTTCCAGAGCCGCCAACACCAACAGCACGTTGGCTTGGCGCGAACCGTAACCCATTAGGCCGATCCGCCAGACCTTGCCTTTGAAAGCCCCAAGTCCGGCCCCAATCTCGATACCGAAGCGGTTGAGCAATGTCGACCGCACCTTGGCGTCGTCGATCCCGGCGGGGATTTTCACGGCGTTGAGCATCGGAAGTTGGTGGCCTTCCTGCGTCGCGTACTCGATGCCGAGCGCCGCGAGTCCGGCCTTCAACGCGCGATGGTTGAGCATGTGGCGGGCGAAACAATTCTCCAGCCCTTCCTCATGGATCAATCGCAACGCCTCGTACAAGGCGTAAGTCATGTTGATCGGCGCCGTGTGGTGGTAGACCCGCTCTTGGCCCCAGTAATTCGCCAGCATCGACACGTCCAGATACCAGCTTTGCACCTTCGTCTTCCGACTCAGGATGGTGTCGAGGGCGCGTTGATTGAACGAGATCGGCGCCAAGCCCGGCGGGCAGCTAAGGCACTTTTGCGTTCCCGAATAGATCGCGTCGATATTCCACGCGTCCACTTCCACGGGAACGCCACCGAGGCCGGTCACCGCGTCCACCACTAGCATCGCGCCCGCGTCATGCACCAAACGCGAAATCTCCTCGATCGGCTGCCACGCCCCGGTCGATGTCTCGGCCAAGACAATGCCGACCACTTTGGGACGGGCCGCCTCCAACGCGGGCCGCAAGTCGTCCGGCGTGAAAACTTCGCCCCAAGGCCGTTCGACCTTCGTTACCCGCGCGCCCGCGCGGCCGGCGACGTCCACCATCCGGCCGCCAAACACGCCGTTCACGCAGACCACCATCGAATCGCCTGGTTCGACGAGGTTCACCACCGCCGCTTCCATGCCGGCCGAACCCGTGGCGCTGACCGCGAACGTCATCCGATTCTCCGTGCGGAATAACCCGCGGAGCATCCGCTGCAATTCGTCCATGGTTCGCAGATAAAACGGATCGAGATGCCCGACTGTGCCTTTCGCCAACGCCTCCAGCACGCGCGGGTGCGTGTCGCTCGGGCCGGGGCCCATCAGGATGCGTGGCGGCGGATTGAGTTCAGGGGCGGCTTGCGTCATCGAAGTGGCTCCTCGCGCTGAGCGGCAGCGCGGTAAGTGTCTGTTTAACCAAATGTCTGTTTGACCAGTTGACTGACCTGTTTGAATTCGGGCGTGCCCGCCACGAAACACCATTCGAACAAAGCCGACTCGACCGTTGTCAACGTCGAACCGGCCGCTTCCATCCGCCGCAACGCCGTAAGCCGATCCGATTCGAACCGCGACTCCACAGCGTCCTCGGCCAGAAACACCCGATAGCCCGCATGTCCCAAATCAAGCACGGTCTGCAACACGCAAACATGCGTTTCAATGCCGCACACCAGCACGTTGGGACGGCCCAGCGCCGCGAGCCGCTCGCGAACGGCCGCGCAGCCGTACGCGCTAAACGTCAGTTTATCGGGGATCGCCCGTGAGGGCGTTGCACTGATTGCGCCGGTGGTCGCGCTAGTGGTCGCGCCGGTGATTGCGCCGGTGATCGCATCAGTGGTCGCGCCAGTGATTGTTTCCGCTTCTCCATCGGGCGTGGCACGCAGTCCCGCCGCGATGTCCGGCAACGTTGCTCCAAGCCCCCGCGGATACTGCTCCGTCGCCAGCGCCGGCACGCCTAAAACCCGCGCGCCCTGTAAGAGCCTGCCGATGTTCCAAACCAAGCGGTCCGCGTTTCGCACCACCGGCACCAGACGTTCCTGCATGTCGACGACCAACAGAACCGTGTCGTCGCG
>JBJTOW010000586.1:0-9482 GCA_046074805.1 Planctomycetota bacterium
CAAAGCGGCCTTCGCCAGCGAATCATGGCCGTGGAAACGGCTGTCTTTGAAGGGGATGTTGAGATGCGAAAGTTCTTTGGTGGTCTGCTTGTCGTCGGAATGATGTTCGGTATGGTCGGCTGCGGTGGCGGTGAAGCCCCAGCGCCGGCTCCTTCGGCCACGCCGGCCGCCGCTCCGACCGCTCCGCCGGCCGAAGCCGCTCCGGCTCCGGAAGCTGCTCCTGAAGCCAAGCCTGCCGAAGGCGATGCGGCTCCGGCCCCGGCTGGCGATGCGAAGCCAGAAGGCGACGCTGCCCCGGCTCCGGAAGCCAAGCCAGCCGATGCGAAGCCGGAAGGCGATGCGGCTCCGGCTCCGGAAGCCAAGCCGGCCGACGCGAAGCCGGCCGACGCGAAGCCGGCCGACGCGAAGCCGGAAGGCGAAGCGAAGCCCGAGTAACTTCGCTGCCTAAGCAACTTCGTCGCGAGTTGAGTTTCGCGTCGACGGTCGCTAGCTGAAAAACTTCCCGCCCCGCCTCGACCTATGTCACGGCGGGGCGGTTCTGTTTACGGGGCTACCCAACGCCGCAAGAGCTAGGCCATGTAATCGCAGACAGCGATCATTCGATAGCATGGCCGCGTTCGACGCATTACACTTACGACACGCTAGGTGTTGTGTGGTCCGACGATCGTCGCCGTCCGCCAATCATCGCCCCATCCTTTCCTGAACCGCCTGCCAAGTGTCGTCCGCCCCTAACCAGCCGATGATCGAGGCCAGCTCACAGCCGGTTCGCCACCGACTTGTCGATCTACCGCCTCTGGCTTCCCGCCAACCGACGCCTCACGAATGAATCCGCAGCCGACTCGTTCCACATCGAACTCGATCGATTTCGCGCAGGCAGTCGTGGCCAGCGGATTGGTAAGCGCGGAGGCTCTACGCAGCGTCATCGACAATGCTCATGGCAGCGCGGTGGAGTTGGCGGAGTTGTTGGTTCGGGCGAGTTTACTGACGCCATTCCAGGTCGAGGCGCTGCGGGAAGGGCGTGGCGATACGCTTAGCCTCGGCAATTACGACATTTTGGATCGCCTTGGCGCCGGCGGCATGGGAACCGTCTACAAGGCGCGTCATCGACGCATGAAGCGGATCGTCGCGTTGAAGATTCTTGCGGCGAATCTGTCCGATAATCCGGTGTTCTTGAAGCGTTTCCAGCGGGAAGTCGAGACGATCGCCTGTCTCGGACATCCGAACATCGTGATGGCCTACGATGCCGACGCCACGGGATCGACCCATTTCCTCGTGATGGAATTCGTGCAGGGAATGGACTTGGCGGCGTACGTGGCGCGGCGTGGCAGCCTATCGGTCGCGGAGGCCATTGATTGCCTGCTTCAAGCGGCTCGCGGACTAGCCTACGCCCATTCGCAGGAAATGGTGCATCGGGATGTGAAGCCGCACAACCTGCTCCGAGACGACTCGGGAGTCGTCAAGCTGACGGACTTAGGCTTGGTGCAATTGAACCGGGACGCGGAGGACAAGGCTGCGGATACGGGAATGACATCGACAGGCGGCATCGTCGGCACTCCCGACTACATGCCGCCCGAACAGGGCCTCGACTCCGCAGCGCTTGATCATCGCGCGGATATTTACGCTTTGGGCTGCACTTTGTTCTACCTATTGACGGGTAAGCCGCCTTACACAGGCGCCAACGTGCTCTCGATCTTGCTGAAGCATCGCGATGCGCCGATCCCCGATCTGCCCCAAGCGCCGCCCCGTCTAAACTCGCTCTTCCATCGCATGCTGGCGAAACGTCCCGAGGATCGGGTGCAGCGGATGGACGAGGTTGTCCGCGAATTGGAGGCGATCGTCGCCGCCATGGCCACGGACGCCACGACCACGGACGCCACGACCGGCGCGGCCGTGAATGATGGCACAACGCGGCCGAACTCCGGACCGACCCAATCGCCGACTGCGCCACGTTCTGGTCCGCCCGCAGTCGCCGCGTCAGGTGTCGCCACTTCACCGGACGCCCCCGCGAACTCGCAGTGGTCTTCCGCGTCAACGCCGCGACACGCCGACCAAACGCAGGATTTCAGCATTACCGCATTGAGGATGACCGCTTTGGTCGTCGAGCCATCGCGGGTGCAAGCGGCGATTATCCGTGGATTTTTGCAGGAACACGGAGTCGAAGTCTTAGCGACGGCGGGGCGCGGCGAAGAGGCGATCGAATTGGTGCGCCGCCATCAGCCGAACGCCGTTGTTTCGGCGATGCAGTTGCCGGATTTCACCGGCGTGCGATTGGCCGAACGCATCAGAACCGAGTGCGAAATGGTCGCACCGGGATTCGTGCTGGTCACGACCGGAGCCAGCGACGACGAATCTCGCCACTTCGCGCATCTGCCCCGCGTTGTGTCGCTCTGCAAACCGTTCTCATCGCAACAACTGTGGCAGGCTCTTGGCCGGGTCACAGGCACCTCCCAGGAATTCACGCTTGCGGGCGCGCTCGGCGCCGCTGGAGCCGGAACAGCGGCCGCCAGTCCACCGCGTTCCAACGCCAGTTCGACTTTGGTATTGACGCCGGCCGAGTTCGCGGCGGCCGCTGGCTGCCCGCCCCGCGGCGTCGACGGGGCCAATGGAGCGGCGGCGGTGGCGGGAAGCGGCCCTGCGGCGGGGAAGATCGACCGCGCGCGGCTTAGGGTCATGATCGTCGACGATAGCTCGACCGCGCGCATGAATATAAGGAATGTGTTGAAAGGTTTGGGAATATCGAATTTCCTGGAAGTGCCGGATGGAGCGTACGCTATCGCGGTCGCCGCAAACGAAATTTGCCACTTAATAGTTACAGATTATAATATGCCATCGATGGATGGCAGAGCGCTCGTTAGCTACCTGAAGCAAAATCCGGCGACGCGGCATATACCGATTGTCATGGTGACGACGGAGGCCGATCCCGAAAAGCTCGCCGCCGTCCGCCGCTTAGGTGTTGTCGCCATCCTGGAGAAAGCGTTTCCGTCCCAGATCGTCGGACCCTTATTGGATTCGCTCTTCTGACACGGCGGCGCCTATGAAATGTCGCTCCCCGAAATACTCCGCGAATTCCTGCTCGAGACCCACGAAAATCTCGCGTTGCTCGACGCCAACCTGATTCGGCTCGAAAAAAATCCGACGGAACGGGAAACCTTGGCCGAGGTCTTTCGGACCTTGCACAGCGTCAAGGGAACCGCTGGCTTCATGGGCTTGGCGAAGTTGGAGACGATCGCCCACGCCGCCGAAAGCCTACTCGCGAAACTCCGCGCTGGCGAACTTGTCTTCAATCCGGAAATCGCCACCGCCCTGCTCCGCGTTGTCGACGCGATCCGTGACATCCTCTCCCATATCGAAGCCTCCACGGGCGAAGGCGATACCGACTACGGACCGCTCGCCCAAGAACTCGACCGTCTTCGCACCGGGGAAGCGTACCGCTCGGACAGCCAGATCACTGCTTCCATGACGCCGGTCATCCCCGCATCCGCCACTCTGTCTCCCGAAGCCGCGTCATCGCCCGAAGCCACGACGTCCCGCGAGGCCGCTTCGCCACCCGTTGGACCAACTTCGGTTGTCTCGCCATCCGTCGTTCCCCCCCAATCGCCGCCCCCGCCGTCGATACCGCTAGGGAACGAGGCTGTCGCAGGCCGGCCCCCATCCCCTAGTACCTCAACAGCATCACGACCGTCGCCCCAAGCAACGCTCGTGGATAGTTCCGCCGGCGTTTTGGAGGACGTTGTGGAGGTAACCGGAAACGGAGCGATTACCGGTTCATTCGCGTCGCTTGAAATGGCGAGGCAACCAACGGCCAAGCTTTCCGTCCCGGATGGATCAGCGGCGAATCTTGGAGTCGCAAATGGTCCAGGCCCTGCGGGCCCCATCGGTCCGGCAGGTGTGCCAGAACCCTCGGAATCGCGCGGCGGCGGGGCGGCTGATAGCGCCATTCGGGTCGATGTCGGCTTGCTCGACAACCTCATGACCCTCATGGGAGAACTGATTCTCGCTCGCAATCAAATCTTGCAGCACAGCCAAGCGTACGACGACGGCGCTTTCCAGGGAGCCGTTCAGCGGCTCAATCTGCTGACCACCGAGCTGCAGTCGAGCGTCATGAAGGCGCGATTGCAGCCGATCGGAAACCTGCTGAAAAAATTCCAACGTATCGTCCGCGACCTGTCGATCGCCTGCGGCAAGAAGGTCGACTTCGAGGTATCGGGCCAAACCACCGAACTCGACAAGACGCTGATCGAGGCGATCCGCGATCCACTTACGCACATCATCCGCAACGCCGTCGATCACGGCATCGAGTCGCCAGCGACGCGGCGCGAACGGGGCAAGCCGGAAGAGGGCCGGTTGCGAATGCACGCCTTCCACGAGGAAGGCAAGGTGATCATTGAAATCAGCGACGATGGCGCGGGGATCGATGTCCAGCGGGTACGCGACAAAGCGGTGAACGCGAAGCTTATCTCGGCCGCCGAGGCGGCGGCGATGTCGCGCCAAGAACTGCTACGGCTGATTTTCCTGCCCGGTTTGTCCACTGCCGACCGGGTCACCCAGTTTTCCGGACGCGGCGTCGGCATGGATGTCGTGCGGACTAACATCGAGAAGATCGGTGGCACCGTCGATATCGACAGCACATTGGGGCAAGGCACCACGCTCCGAGTGAAAATCCCGTTGACTCTGGCGATCATGCCCGCCTTGATTGTCGCCAGCGGCCAGGAGCGGTACGCGATCCCCCAAGTCAATTTGCTGGAACTTGTTCGATTCGAGTCGGACCAAGCGCGGGGCGGCGTGGAATGGATTCACGGCGCGCCGGTGTGCCGATTGCGGGGCGTGCTTCTACCCCTCGTTTTCCTCGACGAACAGTTGGGGCTGGCGGCTGCCCGTGGCGACGCCGATCGGCTGTCGAACGCCGAACTGAATATCGTCGTCGTAAAGGCGGACAATCGCCGTTTTGGCTTAGTGGTCGACGCCATCCGCGACACCGAGGAAATCGTCGTCAAGCCGCTGCAAAAACAATTGAAGGGCATTCCCGTATTCGCCGGCGCGACGATCATGGGCGATGGCGGCGTCGCTTTGGTGCTCGACATCGTCGGGCTCGCCCAACATTCGGGCGTCGTTTCCGGAACGAAAGGCCGGTCGTTGGCCGAGGACGACAATGCGGCCAAATCGGCCCCCGAGGAGGTCGAGTCACTCTTGTTGTTTACACCGTCGTCCGGCGGCCGCATGGCGATCCGGTTGGCGGAGGTGGCTCGGCTAGAGGAATTTCCACGAGCCTCGCTGGAACTGCTCGGCACACGCCAGGTTGTCCAATACCGCGGCGAAATCCTCCCGCTGATCGATTTGTCGCACGAATTGGGGCGTCCGGCGCCGATACGGCGGGAAGACGAACTGGACCGGCCAGTCTTCGTCGTCGTTCATTCCCACGGCGGCGGACAGGTCGGTTTAATCGTTCGAGAAATCCTGGACATCGTTTCGGTGCCCACGAAGTTGCTACGGGACCCCCGCCAACGCGGCCGGCCCGCGTCGGCGGTGATCAAGGAACGGGTCACGGAATTGGTGGACATCCCCACTGTTCTGCGGGACGCGCTCAGCGGCTTCCACGGCACAGCCATGTAAGGCGTACACTACCCATGGCGGACACCAAGCAATACTGCACCTTTTACATCGGCCGACAATACTTCGGACTCGATGTGCTCAAGGTCCAAGAAGTCGTTCGGCACCAACCGCTGACGCGAGTTCCCTTGGCGCCGCCGACCGTTCGTGGACTTATCAATCTCCGCGGGCAGATCGTCACAGCGATCGATGCCCATCGGCGACTCGAATTGCCGCGCGACGGCGAACTGGGGGAAGCGGTAAACGTTGTCGTCCAGGGCGAGGACGGCGCGTACAGCCTGCAAGTCGACGAAATCGGCGATGTGCTCGAAGTTCCACTGGAACAATTCGAACCGCCGCCAGTGACGCTCCCCTTAAAGCGACTCGATCTCATCCTAGGCGTTTACAAATTGGACAATCGCTTGCTGATCATTCTCGATCCCACTCGGATCGTGGAACCACCCGAGTCTTTCACCCCGACAGGCATCGGAGCCGGCCCATCCGGGGCGAACCCGCCAGCCATACCTGCGGGAACCGCCCGGCGCTAATCGCCCTGAATTTCTTTATCTCGTATTCATCTCATTCCTTGACATTGCTCCGCGGAGTCCCACCCCATGGCCAAACGAGCCGATCGTCGCCCCGACACAAACGCCTTGAACGCCTCGCGTCCCCCGGCGGATTCCCCGACGCCTCGCGGCGCCACGGCCCGCGACAATACGGCCCGCGGGAATACGGCCCGCGGGAATACGGCCCGTGGCGGCGCTGCCCGTGGCGTTGCGGCCCGCACCACGGCACCACGCGGCGGCGCGCCGCGCGCTGCTGACCTAGAGCGGTTGCGGATGTCCGCCAGCGGATTGGATCACTTGCAGGCCAATGTCTTTATGTGCGACCGCGATCTGCGGATCGTGTATGTCAATACGAGCGGCATGAAGACGTTGAGATCGCTCGCCGACGAAGTGCAACGCGCCTTTGGCGTCGATGTCAACTCGCTGATCGGGACATCGATCCACACTTTCCATAAAGACCCGCGGCGGGTCGAGCGTATCTTGGGCTCGCCTGACATGTTGCCGCACAGCGCCGAGTTTTCCTTCGCGGGCACCACATTGCAGACGCGGATCAACCATGTCAAAGACGAGGCGGGCGAGATCATCGGCTACATCGTCGTTTGGGTCGATATCACGCGGCAGCGGCGACTCGAACTGGATTTCGCGGGCCAAATCGCCGCCATCCGCCGCACTCAGGCGGTCATTGAATTCGAGTTGGACGGCACGATTATCGACGCGAACGACAATTTCCTGCGCGTAATGGGGTATTCGCTGGAAGAAATAAAGGGTCGACATCACAGCATGTTCGTCGACGCCGCCTATGCCGCATCCACGGACTATCGCCGCATCTGGTCGGAACTGAACATGGGAAAGGAACAGTCGGGCAGATTCCGCCGTTTGGCGAAGGGCGGCGGCCACGTCTGGATCCAAGCCACCTACTTCCCGATCCTGGACGGCGCCGGCAAGCCGTTCAAAGTCGTCAAATACGCGACCGATATACGCGGACTCAAGCAAATCGAATCGGCCTTGGAAACCTCGACCCACTCGCTGGTCGGCGCTGCCGGGAACTTGACCGAAGTCAGCCAGCAAATGGCCGCTAACTCGGAGGAAACGGCCGCCCAAGCCAGCGTCGTGTCGACCGCCGCCGAACAGGTGAGCCGCAATGTGGCGACGGTGGCGACCGCCGCCGAGGAAATGGGGGCGAGCATCAAGGAAATCGCCCGCAACGCCAACGATGCGGCCCGAGTGGCGACAGCCGCTGTGAAGGTCGCCGAAAAGACCAATAACACCGTCGCGAAACTCGGCGACAGCAGCCAAGAGATCGGCAACGTGATCAAGGTTATCACGTCGATCGCGCAGCAGACCAACTTGCTGGCGCTCAACGCCACCATCGAGGCCGCGAGGGCGGGCGAAGCGGGCAAAGGATTCGCGGTGGTCGCCAACGAAGTCAAGGAACTCGCCAAGCAAACCGCTCGGGCCACCGAGGACATCGGCCGCCGCATCGAAGCCATTCAAGCCGATACCAAAGGGGCCGTCGATGCGATCGGCCAAATCAGCGGCATCATCGGCCAGATCAACGACATCCAGAGCACGATCGCCAGCGCCGTGGAAGAACAAACGGCCACGACCGCGGAAATCTCCCGCAATGTCAGCGAGGCGGCTCTTGGCAGTCGGGAAATCGCGGAGAATGTCGCCGGGATCGCGTCGGCCGCTCGTAATACCACCGAGGCGGCTGCTAAAACCAATACTTCGGCGGCCGATCTGGCCAAGATCGGCACCGAGTTGCAACGCTTGGTCACGAAGCTGCAGGTCTAAGCCGCGCAGCCTCCTAATCCACGCGGCTTCCGTGCTTCGCCCCAGCAAACTACGTGGAAACGCACCCGGTCGGTCCCACACACCCTCTCGACTTAATCGCCTCAGAAGCTAGAAGGAAACCGGCCCCATGGAGGCGCTCGTCATTGATGATTCGCGGGCCGTGAGGATGCTCATCGGAAAAATCCTCCGCGATCTCGGGTTCCATGTCTCCGAAGCCGGCAACGGCCGCGAGGGACTGGAAAAACTCCGCGGCAATCCCGAAATCCGCCTCGTGCTCGTCGACTGGAACATGCCCGTCATGGACGGACTGCAGTTCATCGAGGAAGTGCGCCGCCATCGTGGCTGGGATCCCGTCAGGATCGTGATGGTCACTACCGAGACGGAAAGCGAGCGTGTCGAGCGGGCGATCTCCGCGGGCGCCAACGAATACGTGATGAAGCCCTTCACCCCAGAAGTGTTAGTCGCCAAACTGTCGCTACTCGAAGCATTCGAGGAATAACGAACCGGCGGCGGAAGGCGGACGCACTGGAAAACGACCGCAGCCCAACCAACTCACCAAGGCGATTGGCGGATATGCGGAAGATTCGCGTAATGGTCGTGGACGACTCGAGTGTCGTGCGACGAGTGTTGGTCGAAGAGATCAACGCCCAACCGGATATGGTGGCGAGCGAAACGGCGGCGAACGGCAAAATCGCGCTCGAAAAACTGGCTCAATTGTTGCCAGATCTCGTGATCTTGGACATCGAAATGCCCGAGCTGGACGGATTGGCCACGCTCGGACCGCTTCGGCGATTAGCGCCGCACGTGCCCGTCATTATGTTCAGTTCGCTAACGGACCTCGGAGCCGCCGCGACCCTCGAGGCGCTCGCCCGCGGCGCGACCGATTTCTTCGCGAAACCAAAATCCCAGGGAAGCCTCGATAGCTCACGCCAGTTGATCCGCTCGGAACTCATTCCCGCTATCCGCGCGCTCGCCGGTGGCCCAACCGACGCCATTCCATCGGCCACGCCCATTCCATCGGCCACGCCCAGTCCATCGGCCACGCCCAGTCCTTCAGTCACGCCCACGATCTCGACCACACTCCAGCGTTCCCCGACGGTCTTTCCAGTTTCGTCATCTACCCAATCGAGCCACTCGACCACGCCAGCCACGACATCCCCGACTGCGACAAATCGCGTGGGAACAAGCGTGGCGGCGCCGATCGGCCCCCCCGCATCTGCGGTCAGTTCTGGAATAACGCCCTCCCACCGTGTCGAGATCGTGGCGATCGGCGCATCGACCGGTGGTCCCAACGCGCTCGCCGACGTATTCCAATCTCTGGGCGGCGCCCTGCCCGTTCCCATTGTGATCGTCCAACACATGCCGCCCGGTTTCACACGGATGCTGGCCGAGCGGCTATCGAAGGTGTCGCGTATTCCGACATTCGAAGCTTCCGACAACGTAGAGCTGGAACCAGGAAAAGCCTGGATTGCTCCCGGCGATTTCCATCTCATGGTCATGCGAGACGGTGTCCGTGTACGAATGCGGATACACCAG
>JBJTOW010000587.1:0-4246 GCA_046074805.1 Planctomycetota bacterium
GATACGACGTCGACCGTGTGGCTCGGGCTAACGGTTGGTTGCGCTCGCTGCCACGACCACAAATTCGATCCCGTCTCGCAACGCGACTATTACCAAATGTTCG
Organism: Planctomycetota bacterium; assembly: GCA_046074805.1. Taxonomy (GTDB): domain Bacteria; phylum Planctomycetota; class Planctomycetia; order Pirellulales; family Pirellulaceae; genus CAIXSC01. Next base: position 104 of record JBJTOW010000587.1, read on the forward strand.
CGTATTTCAACAACATCCCCGAGTTTGGCCGAGCGATCAAAGAGGGCAATTCGCCGCCGTACATCGCCGCGCCCACGGCGCTGGAGCGCGAGAGATTGGTCGAGCTAGACCGCGAACTGGCTACCGCCGAGTCGACCATTGCGCGGCTTGAACCGGCTCTGGTCGCCGCTCAGCGAGCGTGGGAGGCGAGCCAACCGGCGACCTTGCCAGGCGGCGACGACAGCGGCATCGACCCGATGCTGGGCTTCAGTCGCCAAGCGCTGGTCGCGCGAGCGTCGCTCGATTCACCGTCGCTGGCGGACGGCGCGGTCGGTGCGGCTACGCGATTCACGGGCGAGTCCTCCATGTCGCTGGGGGATGTCGCTGGATTCGGCTACTTCGAACCGTTTTCGATCAGCGTATGGGTTCGGCCGCGGGCGGAAGGGGGTGGCACGCTGGTTTCCAAAATGACCGATGCGCCCCGAGGAGATGGCTTTTCGGTCACGTTGACCAACGGCAAGCTGCAACTGAATTTTGTCAAACGCTGGCTCGACGACGCTTTGAGGGTGGAATCGCAACGCACGCTCGAACCGGATCGCTGGCAGCATGTCCTGGCCGTTTATGACGCCTCGCGAACGGCGGCGGGTGTGGCGTTATTCGTCGACGGCGAAGTCTGGCGGCTCAATACCCAGCTGGACGCCCTGAACCAAACGTTTACCACCAAAGAGCCGCTACGGATCGGCGGTGGCGGTGGTCCGGAGGGGCGGTTTCGCGGCGACTTAGATGAGGTTCGTATCTACCGTGGCGTCTTGGGAATTGAAGAGGCCCGGCGCCTGGCGGCTCGCGAGTCGATTGCGGAAATCCTCCGTATCGATGCGGCTCGGCGAACGCACGGTCAGGCAGGAAAGCTCCAAGACTATTTCTTGGACCGCGTCGCGCCCGCCGAGTTCCGAGCGGCTCGGCGCCAGCGGGACACGGTTTTGGCCGAGCGAAAGCGGGTGGCGGACAGTGTGAGCACCGTCATGGTGATGGAAGAGATGCCGCAGCCTCGACCGACCTTCGTCTTGCGACGCGGCGAGTATGACAAGCCGGGTGAACCCGTTTCGCCTGGGCTTCCCCAAAGTCTCGGAGCGGCTGCACCCAACCTGCCCAACAACCGTTTGGGATTGGCGCGATGGCTCGTTTCCCGCGACCATCCCTTGACGTCGCGAGTCGCCGTGAACCGCTATTGGCAGATGTTGTTCGGGGCCGGATTAGTTCGCACCGTCGAGGATTTTGGATCGCAAGGCCAGCCTCCCACGCATCCCGAACTGCTCGACTGGCTGGCCCTTGAGTTTCAAGGAACCGCTCACGACCCTTGGTCGATCAAACGGATGTTTCGCGAACTCCTGTTGTCCCGAACTTATCGGCAGAACTCGCGGACCTCAGCGGCGCTCGTCGCCGCCGATCCGGACAATCGCTGGCTAGCTCGCGGTCCGCGTTTTCGCCTGCCCGCCGAGACGATCCGCGATCAGGCGTTGGCGATGAGCGGCTTGTTGGCGGAAAGGGTGGGCGGCCCAAGCGTCAAACCTTACCAGCCCGCCGATTTATGGAAGGAACTGGCCACGGACAGCGTCTACCAACACGGAGTGGGCGCCGACCTGTATCGACGCAGCATTTACACCTATTGGAAACGCACGGTTGCGCCGCCGACGCTCGTCACTTTTGACGCGGCCGCCCGCGAGGCATGCGTTGTTCGCGAAAATCGCACGAACACGCCGCTACAAGCGCTCGCGTTGCTCAACGAAAACACCTTTGTCGAAGCGGCGCGGATGATGGCGGAACGGATCCTCCGCGAATCGCCCGAGACGGTGCCGCACAAGGCGGCGGCGCATACGGCGGCGTCGGCGAATGTGGTCGCGGAGAAGGCACGCGAGGAGAATGTGGTGGAGGAGAAGGTCGCGGGCGTGCCCACTGCGGATGCGACGCGATTGGAGTTCGCCTTCCGCTGGGCGACAGGGCGGCGACCGAGGCCGGTTGAACGGGAAGTGCTGGCGGAGAGTCTCACGGCGCACCGAGCCCGCTACGCGGCCGACCGAGCGGCGGCGGAGCGAGTTTTGAAGACGGGCGAAGCGGCGGCCGACCCGCGGTTCGACCCGTGCGAGGTGGCCGCTTGGACCGCTGTCGCAGCGGTCCTGATGAATCTGGACGAAACGCTCACGAAAGATTGATCGCAAGCGTTCTTAGGTCTCGTCGCCGACGCGTACCGCCGGCAACGATCGTCGGGGCGGGAGGAGGGAACGGGGCGTCACGGTCGGATGCCGCCCAATTCCTCAGGATTGACTTTGCCGTCGTTGTTCTTGTCCAGCGACTTCAGCAAGGCGGCCGCCTTATCGATTTCTTCGCTGGAAAGTTGGCCGTCCTTGTCGGCGTCGAGCGCGGCGAACAACGCGGGCACAAGGGGACGGAATCCGCCCGGAGGCATATTGGGAAACGCATTGCGGGGATTGTTCGGAGCGGCGTTTGGTGCGCCGTTTGGTGCGTTGTTTGGAGCGCCGTTTGGAGCGCCTGGACGGCCACCGCGCATCGCCTGCATCGCCTGTAGTCCGCGTTGGAATTGCTCTTTGCTGAGTGCTCCATCGCCGTCGTTGTCGAAGCGTTCGAGCAACCGGCCGAACATCTCGCGCCGTTCCTCGGGGATTTCGTCCCGAGTCAATTTGCCGTCGCCATTGCGGTCGGCTTCCCCAAACATTCGTTCGGCCAATCTTGCCGCCATCTCTGGATTCGGCGCGCCTGCCGGATTGCCAGGAGTCGCATTGCCCGGCGGGCCGGCGCCACGAGCCAACGCGGCGAACGCCTGGCGCAATTCGTCGACATCGATGGAGCCGTTGCTATTGCGGTCGACCCGATCGAAGTTTTCCCGCATCCGCTCGGGGGCTTCGTCTTTGTCGAGCTTTCCATCTTTGTTGCGATCGAACCGGTCGAAGATCTCGCGGGGATCGGGAAGGTTACCACGAGCTCCGGGGGCCCCAGGCGTTCCGGGAACAGGTTCCACGGGCCGACCGCGCGCCGCGCCGGCGAACTCCTCGCGGCTGAGTTTCCCATCGCCGTTCTTGTCGCCTTCCCGAATGAGCCGTTCGAAGAGGCGGCGCCGCGGTTCGTCCACTTCGTCCGGCCCCACCTGCCCGTCCTGGTTTTTGTCCAACCGATCGAACAGCGGATTCGCTTCGGACTGGTTCGCGGGCGTTGTCGCCGTTGCGGGTGTCGCTGGCGTGGCCGGCGTCGCGGGGACGCTGCCAACCTGCTCTTGCCCGAACAGCGTCGAGACCGGGAAGGGGACGGCGAGTCCGCAGGCGGCGAGAAGTGTGGTACGTGCGGCCATGCGGGTGGCGGCGCGCCATCGTGATGGGAATTGCCTAGTCATCGTGCATTGCTCCTGTTTTCGTAGCTTGCGTCTCTTTTCCGATTGAACCCCGCAGAGGGTCCGCGAGTTGCGAAAAACTGGTCTTGATCCGTTGGGGCCGAACTCGCTATCCTCCGCCCGCCTCCGGGGGAGCGCGAGTGGCTGTTCGATACGGGCTGACCACGGAGGAACTTGGTCGAATCGGGGCGATTCGCCAAGATTCCGGATTTTTCGAATTTAATCGTCGCACAGACAAACTCGACGGGCATAGTGTACGTAGAATCAGCATCCGGCCGCGACAACCATCGCGTCCGGCCCCATCGAACGGACTCGATGAACGTCGGAAGGCCGAACGGCCCGATGTCCGCCCAAAAACGGCGGAACGGGCGAGCGGCGAGCCCGCAACTTGAAGGAAAAGTGAAGTTGCTACGCAGCCCGCACAAACGTGCTTGGTGCTCGCCAACAATACAGGAAGTCTCAAACACGTTTGGTTGCAATCGGTTGAGTATCGCTGACGATAACTTGGGGTGTTCAGCTGGCAGCGTTCGCGATGTCATCTCCCACCGCCATGGACAGCGATAGTACGACACGGATTGCGACGCCGACGACAACAGGTGGTTCAACGAATTCAGACGGAGCGGCAACGCTTCGCGTAATCCGGTTACTTTCGCTCGTTTGGGGACATCGACAATGCAGATTCATGGACCAACTCACCTTCATGGCGCCCAGCCGCTGAACGCCCCGCACCGCGTCGCCGCCAGCCGAGCCCCGGTTGAGACCTC
>JBJTOW010000588.1:0-8379 GCA_046074805.1 Planctomycetota bacterium
ACCCATCCGTTTAGCACCACGTCGGCGCGGGATGGTTAGTTTCGCGTTGATCGCCGCTGGTGTGCTCGCCGTGTGCGGGGTCGCGCTGCGGACCGCGACCGTGGCTGCCCAGACGCTTGGGATGACACCGCCTCCGACCGTGATCGACGACTGCGGAAAAGTCCGCGGCATCTGTTGTTCAGGGCCGCTGGTGTGGGGCTTTGATCCATTCGGCGGCTGCCAACAATGCGACGGCGTAAACGGCCACTCGTGCCGCTCGGGCTTCACCGCGCATCGACCGGCGACTTGGTATGGCGGCGTCGATATGGTAGCGCTGACCCCAAACGCTTCCGACGAAGTGGCGTTGGCGCGAGTGGGCACTACCACCGTCAATGCGCTCTCGACTGCGGATCTTAGAAGCGAATACGACGCGGGTAGCCGGTTGGTCGTGGGCCGGACGTTCCGCGGTTGTTTCCAACTGGAAGCCGTCTACCAGGGCAACTATGCGTGGAGCGACGAACGGACAGTCGCGGCGACCAGCACCGCAGATGCCAGTCAGCTGACGACCATTCTCAACGGATTCGCCTCTACGAATCGTCAGCAAATCGTTTCGGCCCAAACCGCGTCGCGTATGACAACGGCTGAAGCGAATTTCCGAACCTGGTTGGAAATGCCGCCGGGGGCATTAGATGTCCAATTCCTCGTCGGGGCACGTTACTTTTCCACAAGTGAACGGCTTGCTTTCCAGGGTGAGCCGGCTGCAGGCACGGGAGAGTCCGCTGTCGCAACGACGGACAACGACCTATATGGTGCTCAGTTGGGGCTTGACACTCGTCTGCTGCTCCATCGGCTTTTCTACGTGGACTTCGAGGGCAAGGTGGCCTTGTGCGAGAACTTCGCAACGGTCAATCAAACTGCGAACGCGACGCTGGACGCTAGCAATTCCGACCAGCGGACCTCACTTCTCGGCGATCTGATGATTTCCGGGAACTTCCAGTTCCGTCCCAACTTGAGTCTGCGGTTCGGCTACCAAGCGATCTTCGTGGACGGGTTGGCTTTGGCGGCGAACAACATGCCGTCGAACACTTCGTTGATCGAAGCCGGCGTCGGGCAATTCCGCAACGACGGAGTGATGGTCTACCACGGCCCGACGCTTGGCTTGATCGGCACCTGGTAGACGTTTGTTAGTCGCTGGCGTGGCGTCGAGCGGATAATCGGACAATCGCGACCTGAATCGCGAGTGACGAGGTTGTCGGAAACTTGCGGATCGAGGCGGCGGCGATTTAAACTGCGGAACCTGCCAGTTTTCCGCATTCCCGCCTCGCACCCTCAGGAATCGACGCATGTCCGCCGACGCAGGCTCCATGGATGAACGCCCCGCGCTTCGCCCGGAACCAAACTGGTGGCGTTCCCACAAAGTTCGTCGATGCTCCGGCGCTAAGTTTCACTGGCGAACTCGGGCCACCCGCCAGCCGCTGCGATTTCTTGTGGTGGTTCTCGCCTGCTTGGCGTGGGCGGCTCCGGTCCAGGCGGAGGGCCCTACAGGTGGACTGCCGGTGGCGCGGCCGCTGGGCTTCGAACTGGACATTCAGCCGATCCTCACCTCCCGCGGTTGCAATTCGGGGCCGTGCCATGGGAAAGCGCGTGGCCAAAACGGCTTCCAGTTGTCGCTGTTCGGATTTGATTCGGATTTCGACTACGAGGCGTTGACGAAGAACGCGCGCGGCCGCCGCGTCTTTCCCGCGTCGCCAGACCGTAGCCTGTTGCTGCAAAAAGCGATCGCGCTGGTGCCGCATGGCGGTGGGCAGCGGATCGATCCAAGCAGCCCCGAGTACGACACGTTGCGGGCTTGGATCGCTGCCGGTCTGCCGCGGCGGATCGATGCCGAGCCGAAGGTGGAAAAGGTGACGGTCGCGCCGAGCGAGTTGTATCTCAAGCCTGAGGAAACGGCGCAGTTGTCCGTCACGGCGCATTATTCGGATGGCTCCACCCGCGATGTGACTCGGCTAAGCCAGTACCAATCCAACGAAAGCGGCGTCGTCGCCGTGGACGCGATGGGGAAGATGCGGGCCAGCCCAATTCCGGGTGAAGCGACGATCATGGCCCGCTACATGAATTTGATCGCGACCTGCAATGTCGCCATTCCGCTTCCTGGAGTTGTTCCACCAGAAACCTACTCACGGTTGCCCCGCCGCAACTTCATCGACGAATTGGTGTGGAAGAAGTTGCAGTCGTTGGGCATCGTGCCGTCCGAGCCCGTGGACGACGCGCGGTTCCTGCGCCGCGTCTCCTTGGACTTGATCGGCCGCCTACCTACACCCGAGGAAACCCGCGACTTCCTGGCCAGCGCCGACCCCGCGAAACGCGATCAAGCGATCGATCGCTTGCTGGAACGTCCCGAGTATGCCGATCACTGGGCGGCCAAATGGGCCGACTTGCTGCGGCCCAATCCGTACCGCGTCGGGATCAAGGCGGTGCTGAATTACGATCACTGGATTCGCGACAGTTTCCGTAAGAACAAACCGTACGACCAGTTTGTCCGAGAACTGGTCACCGCTCAGGGCAGCACTTGGCGAAACGGGGCTGTCACACTGTTCCGTGATCGCCGCGAACCGGACGAAATCACTACGATCGTCAGCCAGTTGTTCCTGGGAATCCGTCTCGAGTGCGCCAAGTGCCACCATCACCCCTTCGAAAAGTGGGGGCAAGACGATTTCTATAGCTTTGCCGCTTACTTCGCTCGCATCGGCCACAAAGGCACCGGCTTGTCGCCGCCAATTTCGGGCGGCGAAGAAATGTTCCTGACGGCGAAAACCGGCGCCGTCAAACATCCGCTCACCGGCGAAGTCCTCCCGCCGCGCCCCTTGTTCCCGCTCGCCAATGCGTCGCCCACCGCTAGCCAACAAGCGACCGGCACCGTCGCGACCGGCACGGCGGCAACCGGTACAGCCGCGACCGGTACAGTATCGACCGCAGGGAAGCCGAGCGACGGCAGCGCGGGCGACCCCCGGGAATCGCTCGCCGATTGGATGACGAACGACGGCAATCCGTTTTTCGCCCAAGTCATTGTGAATCGCGTTTGGGCAGATCTCATGGGCCGGGGCGTGGTCGAACCGGTCGACGACCTGCGGGCCACGAATCCGCCCAGCAATGGACCGCTGCTGGAATCGCTGGCGGCCAACTTCCGGGCAGAAAAGTACGACCTCAAACAATTGTTGCGGACCATTACCCGCTCGCAGGTGTACCAACTCAGCTCGCAAACCAACGAACGCAATGTCGCCGATACCCGGAACTACTCGCGGCATTACCGAGTCCGATTGCGGGCGGAAGTGCTGTTGGATGCGTTCGCCGACATTACGGGTGTGCCGGACAATTTCGGGGCGATGCCGCCCGAATCGCGGGCGAACCAGATTTGGACCACACGGATCGGTTCGACGTTTCTCGATACCTTTGGGCGCCCCAATCCGAACCAGGATCCTCCATGCGAGCGTAACGCGGACACAACAGTCACGCAGACGTTGCATCTGATGAACGCGCCGCAGCTTCACCAAAAGGTGACTAGCGATCAGGGACGCGTCGCCGCGTTGGCGGCCAGCGCCTTGACGCCGGACCAGATCGTCGAAGAGATCTATCTCATGGTGTACAGCCGACTGCCGGATACCGAGGAACGCGAGATCGGTCGACGGGTGTTCGCCGAGAAAGACATCTCGCGTCGACGAGCGGCGGAAGACTTGGTCTGGGCGTTGCTGAATACGCCGGAATTCATGTTCAAGGACTGACCGATGGCAAGTTTCACGACGCGTCTCGGTGGGCGGGCGGTCCGTCGACTCGCGGCCGCGCTAACGCTTACCGGCCTGTTCGGTCTGACTTCTTCGATGGCGTCCGCCGTCGCCGCTCCGCCCAAACTAACTGGTGTTTTTCCGACGGGAGTGGAACGCGGACGGACAGCGACGTTGGTGGCCTCCGGCGAGTTTTCCAAATGGCCTGTGCAGTGGAAAGCCGATCGCACGGGCTTGGAGGTTGTCTCGTTAGCGGACAAAGGCAAGGTGGAATTGCGGGCTGCCGCGGACGCCGTACCCGGTTGGTATTGGCTGCGGACCATCGACGCCGAGGGCGTCAGCGCCGCTCGACCCGTCTTCGTCGGCACCACGCGGGAACTGGAAGAGGCTGAGCCGAACGACGCCGTCGACAAGGCGCAACCGATCGAGCTGCCCGCCGCAGTTAGCGGAAAGATCGCCAAAGCGGGCGATGTCGACGGATATCTTGTGGCGCTCAAGGCGGGCGATTGGCTCCATGTGGCCGTCGAAGCCAACCAGCCGTTCGGCGCGCCGATGGACGCTGTTCTTCAAATCGCCGAGGTCGTGGGCGGCCCAGCGGCCGCTTCGCCCGTTCCACCACCCGCGCCCGGCGCGCCTGCTGCGCCCGGCTTGCCCGCTGCGGCGTCGTCACCGGTGCCCGCTGCGGCCCCGATGGTCAACTCGGGTACTGTTCGTTTTCCGAGAAGGGCCGAGGCATTCGTCCTGGAGCAGCGGGATGACGAAACGGGGCTTGATCCGCGGATCTCGTTCCGCGCTCCGCGCGACGGTCGGTTTTTAGTCCGCGTGTTCGCGTTTCCTTCCGAACCGAACTCGACCGTCGGTTTCGCGGGTGCAGAAACTTATGTTTATCGCCTGACGCTCGCGACAGCTTCTTTTGTGGATTTCGCATTGCCGCTCGCGCGGTCGGTGGCGGGGCCGGACGCGCCATGGACGATTGAATCGGGAGCGAACGCGGATGCGTCCCGACCGGCGCAACTTTCCGCTCCGCAGGCCGATGACGAAGGATGGCCGGCGGAAGACCGGGTTGTGTCTTGGGCTTTTGATCCGGCGTCGGCTGGGGCGGCGTCCATTCCGTGGACGAACTATCCGAGCGTGCGAGCGGATGACGGAGCGTTTTCGGAAGAGGGCCAGAAAATCCCGGTTCCCGCCACGGTGAGCGGTCGAGTGTCGAACGCTGGCGGCGTGGCTAATTTTCGCTTCGATGCCACAAAAGGCCAGCGGTTGCGTTTCAAAGTGGAAGCGCGGTCCCTCGGCTTCCCGCTGGATGCGTACTTGGAAGTGCGGGATGCGAGCAATGCGGTTGTCGCCGAAGTCGACGACGCGAGTAATCAACGCGATCCTCTTCTTGTGTGGACAGCGCCCGCCGATGGCGTCTTTCGAATCCAGGTCCGTGACGCGTATCGGCACGGCGGTCCGCGATACGCTTTTCGATTGACGGCCGAACCAATTGTCGCCGATTACGGTCTAAGCCTATCGAGCGACACGTTTGCTGTGGCGGCGGGAAAAACGGTGGAGATTCCCGTCGCGATTGACCGTCGCGATGGGTTTTCCGAGGAGATCGAGATTCAGGCGAGCGGTCTGCCCGAAGGGGTCGCGATTGCGGCGGTGAAGTCCGAGAACAAGGGCGATGCCGCCAAGGCGGTGAAGTTGACGGTGACGGCATCCGCGATGGCGAAACCGGATAGCGTGCGGATTCGCGTCTTCGGAGTTTCGTCGGGACCGTTGGCTCGGCGCCATCGAGCGGTCCTGGCGCAACCTGCGCCAGCGGCCGGAGCGGCTGGGGCCCCCAATTTCGCGCCGCGTGACGTCTGGCTGACGATCACGGCGCCATGAACGCCATAAGCCACTTCGACTAGCCATCAGGTTTCGGGGAAGTTTGTCGCGCCGACCGAGGCGAAAGTTGATAGGCGGACCTAAGCGTGGCGGAAGGCCGTACGATCGAAGAAGATTTTCGCTTTCACGCGCCGCCGTCGCGGTGCGGATATCTGCCCGACCGCCAATCGGCCATGGACTACCGCTGGTTCGCTGAATTGGATGCGGAAGAATTCGAGTATCTGCTGGAGCGTGGTTGGCGGCGATTTGGCGAGCTCGTTTTCCGGCCGCATTGTGCGGGATGCCACGAGTGCCGCGGAATTCGGCTGGATGTTACCACCTTTGCGCCCAATCGCAGTCAGCGGCGTGCGTTGAAACGGAACGCGGCGGTGGAAGTTCGGTACGAACGGGCCGAGGCGACACCAGAGCACTTGCGTCTCCACAATCGGTATCACGCCGACATGCATGTCCGCCGTGGTTGGCCCGAGCATCTGGTCGATTGGTCCGACTACGAGCAGACTTTTCTGAGTGGCGACCGACCGTTTGGCTTTGAGTTCCGCTATTACCGGGCTGGCCAGTTGGCAGGCGTGGCGATCTGCGACGAGACGCCCAACGCGCTGTCGGCTGTCTACTTCTACTACGATCCGGCGTGGCGGGAAGACAGCCCGGGAACGTTTTCGATCATGCAGCACGTCGAGCGGGCTCGGGCTACTGGCCGCCGCTATGTGTATCTTGGTTTCTGGGTGCCTGGCTGCCGGTCGATGGCCTACAAAGCGAACTTCGGTCCACACGAACTGCTTGAAATCATGCCGCCAGATCCCGCCCAACCGCAGTGGCGGGCCGTAACGGAATAGCATTCGATCTTGTCAAACTCGCGACGCCTTTTTCCCTGGGCCGCCACTTCGTCAACGCAAACGTCACCGAACGAAAAAAATCGAGCTCGAAGTTGTGCTCTTTGGAGTGCGGTGCCTCCCAGGCACCGCTTTCCCCCAGCCGCCACTTCGTCGACGCGAACGTCACCGAGCGAAACGAATCGAGTTCGACGCTGTGCTCTTTGGAGTGCGGTGCCTCCCAGGCACCGCTTTCCCTCCGGCCGCCACTTCGTCAACGCGAACGTCGCCGAGCGAAACGAATCGAGCTCGAAGTTGTGCTCTTTGGAGTGCGGTGCCTCCCAGGCACCGCTTTCCCTCCGGCCGCCACTTCGTCGACGCGAAAGTCACCGAGCGAAACGAATCGAGCTCGACGCTGTGGTCTTTGGAGTGCGGTGCCTCCCCGGCACCGCTTTTCCCCCGGCCGCCACTTCGTCAACGCGAACGTCACCGAGCGAAAAGAATCGAGCTCGAAGTTGTGCTCTTTGGAGTGCGGTGCCTCCCAGGCACCGCTTTCCCCCCGGCCGCCACTTCGTCAACGCAAACGTCACCGAGCGAAACGAATCGAGCAGTGATCTTATTGAAAAACTCAAATCGGCGGCATGAAAGCGGCGCCTGCGGGCGCCGCAGTCCAAAAAGCGTCATCGCCGACAGTATCTTGCGGTAAGGCAACGCAGTCCAAAAAGTGTCTACTCCGACAGTATCTTGCGGGATGAGGTACGTCGGGTTCAGACGCGATCGCCCACGGTTCGGGCCGAGTGCCTTCACCATGCCAATCACAAGCTTAGACAAAGCCCTAAGCTCGATGTCCGCTATGCGCTCTTTCGGAGCTGGGTGGGCAGTGAGCTCGCTAAGCGGAACTGCATCGGCTGGTCGTCCGTGCAGATGAGTTGCCGGCCAAGCCGTCGATCGAGGTTGATGAGCAGCGGCGCCTTCAGATTCGTCGTCAATTCGCCCTCGTGCGAACTCACGAGAGTCAAGACGTACGCTTGGTCAACGGCGGCCAGTTGCAACTGAACGAGCTCGGTCCGCGGGACTCGGATTTCATAGCCCGGCACGTAGCGGCGGGGACTCACGACAGCGAACGCCAAATCCGGACGGGAGATGTTCTGCAACCACCCGAGTGCCTCGTTGGATTCGTCGGCGAGCAGCACCCAGTGGCGACAATCCTCAAAGCCAAGCAACCCCTTCGGGAATAACAGGATGTCGTCGGCCTCAATGTCCACAGCGCCGAAACGCGAGGTTTGGATCATCATTGCGGAGTGCTCCGACGGCCCCGACGCCGTCCTCTTCGTTGCTTAACCAACGGTCGCTGGCCCGTCCCGCCGGACCATCCAACCGTCTCTCGTCGTTTTATCGGCAATTTCCCACCAGTTCGCGAGAAAAATCTAACGGTGGCAACTTGTCCGATACCCTCACTTTGTGCCATGGACTTCTAGTCCGTCCCGGCGATTGGAGCAACTTCCTTAATGCGTCGAAGCGGACCGGAATTCCGTCGCGCCTAGAACGTGTTGCGCCAGGAACTGCCCCGTCGAGTTATCCGACAGTCGGACCAGTTCGTCGGGGGGGCCTTCGGCGAGCAATTTGCCACCTCCCGCTCCACCCTCGGGGCCCAAGTCGATGATCCAATCCGCGCACGCCATCACGTCCAAATTATGTTCGATGACGATCGCCGAGTTGCCTCTGTCGACCAGTTGATTGAGCACGTTGAGCAAGCGGCGGATGTCCTCGAAATGCAGGCCGGTGGTTGGTTCGTCCAGAATGTACAACGTCCGGCCGGTTTCCGATCGGCAGAGTTCAGCGGCCAGTTTCACCCGCTGCGCCTCGCCGCCCGACAGCGTGTTGGAAGGTTGGCCGAGCGGCAGGTAGCCCAATCCGACATCGCGGAGCGCGGCGAGCGG
>JBJTOW010000589.1:0-2548 GCA_046074805.1 Planctomycetota bacterium
CACTTACACTAACACTTACATTGGCGTTGTTGAGCTGACGACTAGCTTGCGTACGCGCGTATGAACAAGGACAGTCGACTTTCCACGAAGAGGTGATTCGCCATGCGACGTTTTTTTGGACTCATCATGGCACCGTTTTTCAAAGGCCCAATTCGCGTCGCCCAGCCTCGGTCAGAACTCCGCGGCGGCGTTCATCGTGTGTCGATTCGTCTGGATCAGCAAGACCTGTGGTTCGAGTCGACCGACACTACGCTAAAAGTATCGCCGGAGGCGTTCGCGTCGGCGCTTCTCATCCCATCGTTGCGGCTGGGGCGACAATTGCTTGTTGATTCATCTGTCTGTCCGATATGGCTGCGTAACCAGCGTAGCGCCGCGCAACTCGTTTCGAGTTGGTGGAACTACGTGGAATTATCATCGCCGGCCCTTTCCCCTTCCCACGCCGCTCGCGAGAAAATCGCGCCGCCCGCATCAACATCTGTCGCTCTTCACACATCGTCTTCGCCACAGCCGTTGATTACCCCTCCAAATCAAGGCGGGCGCACCGCACTATGCTTCACAGGTGGCGTCGATTCGTTTCATACGCTATTGCGTGCGCAACCTTCAGCCGAACTGCTGGTCTTCGCTTCGGGGTACGATGTTAACTTGCGAGACCGACAACGCTTGAAAGAGGCCGAGCGTACAATCCGAGCGGTGGCTACTGAGATGGGAAAACAGTCCGTAATCATCGCAAGCAATCTTCGCTGCCATTGGACATTCCGCACCGAGTCGTGGGACAGATCCCATGGCGGCGCGCTGGCTGCGCTCGGCCATTTGTTAAGCGACCATGTCTCATCGCTGCAAATCTCATCCACATATGCCCAGGATTCCTCAATCAAGTGGGGTTCGAATTGGGACTTGGATCCGTTGTTCGCGTCATCCCGTCTCGCCATCCAGCACATTGGAGCCGAGATCTCCAGGACACAAAGGTTGTGGCAGATCGCGGAGGAACCCATTGTGCAACGGTATCTACGAGTATGCTGGCAGCGGCGACGCGACAAGGAAAACTGTGGCCAATGCGAGAAATGCGTGCGCACGATGCTGGTGCTTGAGACGTGCGGCCAACTGGAAAACTATCCAACGCTTGGAAAGCGGAACGAATTGGCCACGTTGATCAACGCCGTTCCTTCCGTCCAGTGGAACAATGTTCCCACTTACCAAATGCTGCTTCACGAAGAGTTGACGCCAGAGGTACGTCGAGCTGTCGAGCGACTGCTGGATCGAGCCCGTTTTGCGAACGTCGCTTCCCATCCCAACCGTTCCGCCGCCGCTTAACGAACATCGATCGCCCGCCAAACCGGTCTCAGCCGATTTGTCACCCTCCAATTTGCCAACAGGCGGCAACGCATTTGTTGAAGTTGCACCATTCCGGCGGTACGACCAACTTACCAGTCCGTCGCCGTGGTAATCTTCGGTCCACTCCTGCCGCTCTAAAGGAGTCATCCAGCCAAACTATGCGACTTCAAAACTGGCGGTTCGGGGCGTGACTGGTTTCTGTCGCTAACACTTTATGAACGGTTGCCCATTGTTTAGCTTAGAGTTCGTTTCCCGGGCAGTAACACGTTCGTTATCGGTCTTACCCCAGCTACCCAACAATCCGCCGCAAAGTCGACCACGTGGTCCAAGACAGGTATTCACGCTGACAAGCACCGCGTCCCAGACAATACCGTTCCCACCTCCAAATCACCCGATTGCCAACTGCTCCACGGGCGTGACTTCGCGCAACCACTTTCTATACCAATAGGTCATTGACCACCTTGGCGCGGGTCAGATCGGCGTCGGTGAGGGTTTCGTTGCGGCCATTGTGTTCGAAGGCGAGCCGCTGGTGGTCGAGACCCAGGCAATGGAGCATGGTGGCATGCAGGTCGTGTATGCTCACAACCTTCTCGATGGACTCGTAGCCGAAGTCGTCGGTGGCGCCATGCGCATACCCGCGTTTAACGCCGCCGCCAGCCATCCACAGCGAAAAGCCGCGACGACTGTGGTCCCGCCCATTCGCTCCCTGCGAAACGGGCGTTCGACCAAACTCGCCCATCCATACCACCAAAGTCGAATCAAGCAAACCGCGTTGCTTGAGATCTTTCACAAACGCGGCCGAGGGTTGATCGAGCTGCGCGGCGACCGCCTTGGTCGCGTTGGCATTGTCAGAGTGTGTATCCCACGGCTGGCCCCGCAGATAAACGCCGACAAAACGCACCCCGTGCTCCAACAGCCTCCGGGCGAGCAGGCAGCGCGTGCCATAGGCGGCGGTGGCTGGCTGGTCCAGTCCGTAAAGTTTTCGCGTGGCCGCCGTCTCTCCTGACAAATCCACAGCGGTCGGAACGGCGGACTGCATCCGAGCGGCCGTCTCAAAGTCCCGCAATCGGGCTGCCAGATCGGAATTCTCCGGAAATCGCTCCAGGTGCTCGGCGTTGAGCCTTTGAATCAATTCCAGCTGGCGCCGCCGAGTCGCCTCCGACATGCGTCCCGGTGTGCGGAGATTGAGCACCGGCGGCGTCGCCGCATCGCCGGC
>JBJTOW010000590.1:0-7556 GCA_046074805.1 Planctomycetota bacterium
GTCCGACAATGACGACGCGTTTGCCCGCCACCGACAGTCCATGCCGATGCAAAATTTGCAGCACTCCGTGCGGTGTACACGGCAAGAACCGCGGTCGGCCTTGCGACAGCAAACCGACATTCTCCGGATGGAACGCGTCGACATCCTTCCGCGGATCGATTGCGTCGAGCACCCGGTTCGTCGACAGTCCCGCCGGCAAAGGCAACTGTACGAGTATCCCGTGGACCGTGGGATCGGCGTTCAACCGCATCACACACGCCAACAACTGTTCTTCCGTCGTCGCCGCGTCCAAACGAATCAGATCGCTCGCCAACCCCACCCGCTCGCAAGCCTGCTGTTTGTTCCGCACGTAAACTTGGCTCGCCGGATCCTCGCCGACCAACACCGCCGTAAGTTTGGGAACCGCTCCGCGTCGCCGCCGGAAGTCGTCCACTCGCGTGCGCAACGCGTCTTGCAGTTCGCGGGCCAACGATTTTCCATCGAGTAGTTGTGCGGGCACGAATGGCTTTCGGGAAGGTGAGTTGCGAGTTTTCAGTTTTCAGTTTTCAGTTTTGGAGGGGAAGCGGATTTTTTAGGCGCTGCTGGGTTTCTGGGTACGACGGACTTTCTGGTCCGTCGCAGCGCTGGCTAAACGAGAAACATGGGTTTTCGTTTCACCGGGCGTTTTCCCAATCTTTCAGCTCAGACAAAGCACTCGGGCAAAAATTCGGCGACTGTCGGCCCAAGGTCCCAAAACCATCCAAGTTCTGAAAACTGAAAACTGAAAACCCACCACCCACCACCCACCACCCACTTCCTACCCCAAAACCGATTCCAATACCTCGCCACGACTGACGGGGAAGGTGCGGCCTTGGGCGTCGAGGAAGGCGGTGCCGGGGGCGTAGCCGAGGCAATGGAGAATCGTCGCCGTCACGTCCTCGGGACGCACTCGGCCATCGCGCGGCTGGGCGCCGAGTCGATCCGATGAGCCATGGATCATGCCGCCACGCACACCGCCACCCGCCATCGCGATCGAGAAAACAGGGCCCCAATGATAGCGGCCCGCGCGGCCGTTGAATCGCGGCGTGCGGCCGAACTCGGACAAGCAGACGACCAACGTTTCGTCGAGCAGTCCCCTGGTGT
Organism: Planctomycetota bacterium; assembly: GCA_046074805.1. Lineage (GTDB taxonomy): Bacteria > Planctomycetota > Planctomycetia > Pirellulales > Pirellulaceae > CAIXSC01. The sequence continues at coordinate 1,123 of JBJTOW010000590.1, forward strand.
CTAGGTCTTCGAGCAACGCGGAAAACGCGGCGTCTAGCGGCGGCATCAGAACCTTCTTGAGCCGCTCGGATTCCTTCGAGTGCGAATCCCAGCACGGCGCGTCGGACGGCTCGTCGGGACCGCGGAACCAGTTGACTTGCACGAGCCGCACGCCGGCTTCGACCAGCCGCCGCGCCAACAATGTGCTCTGGCCAAACTGCGTCATTCCGTACCGCTCGCGGGTCGCCGCAGTTTCCAGTTCGAGATTGAACGCGCCACGCGACCGAGCCGAACCGAGCAAGTTGAACGCGCGCTGCGTTTGCATGTCGTACGCGCCGATCGCGCCGCCGCGTTCAGCGTCGTCCAGCCGTTGGTTGTACAACCGCAACAGCGACTGTCGCTGTTCCAAGCGTTCGACGGGCACATCGACCGGCAAATGAAATTCGGGGATGTGGTAGTTGGCCGAAGCCGGTTCGCACCGGAACAGCCACGGATCGGAATTGCGTCCGAGAAAACCGGCGTCCTGTCCCGGCCAGATGGAACCATCGGTGTTGAAGATATGTTTCGGCAAACGCACGGCGGCGGGCAGTTCGCCACGCGACGCCATGAGCCGTTGGGCGACGGCGGCGAGGCAAGGCCAATCGTTCGGCGCGCCAGGGTTGGCGTTTTCGCGGTTCATCGGCACGTGCGGCCGGCCGGTGAGCATGTAGTAGCCGCTGGACGAATGCGCGTTGTCGTCGGTCGAGACGGCGCGGAGCAAGCACAGCTTGTCGGCGACCTTGGCGACCTGGGGCAGCAGCGAGCCGATCCTCATGCCCGACACTCGGGTGTCGATCGGTTCGAAATCGCCGCGGACCTCGGCCGGCGCGTCGGGCTTGGGATCCCAGGTGGAATGCTGCGGCGCTCCACCCATCAGGAACAGCAAGATGCACGACTTGGCCCGCCCGCCGCTCGACACGATGTGAGCGCCGGAAGTGCTCGAGCTGGCCCCGCCTGCCGCCTGAGCCGCCTGGCCGCCGAGAAGCGTCGGCAGTCCGAGTCCCAACAGGCCCAGGCCACCGACATGCAACATGTCCCGGCGCCGTGTCCGGTCGCACAGCCGCGCCGCTCCGCCCCGCAGTGTGATCATCGTCGTGACTCCCGCCTCAGAGTCCTCGTCCTAGTGCGTTGTCCTAGTGCGTTGTCCGTTCAGAATATCTTGGTACGACGGACTTCCTAGTCCGTCGCAGCACTCGAGAAACGAGGGACGTGGGTTTTCATTTCACCGAGTGTTGTCCCAATTTGCCGATCTAACGAAGCGGTCGAAGCCAAAACTTAGAGAACGCGCTCCGTGCCAAGAACTTCCAAGTTTCTCGAAAACCAGGCGTTGCGACTGACCGGAGGAACGCCGCGCCTCGCCAGCTACTTCTTCGCGAGGTTCGGGGCGGCGAGGATCGTCGTAACGGCGGCACCGTCGGCGGCGTTCCAAACGCGCACTTCGCCATTGAATCCGCCCGCGGCGACGCGTTTCGTGCCATCGTGGTAGGTGACGCACAGCGCCCAGTCTGGCGACCCCGCGTACTGCCGGACGGCGGCCTGCGTCTTGCCGTCGAACTGGCGGACTGTCTTGTCCGCCGACGAAGCGAACAGGAACCCGCCGCTCATCGGCAGCTTGTACACTTCGTCGCCAAACCCGATTTCCGCCGTCTTGCCGCCGTCCGCGACCTTCCAACGCTGAATCTTCTTATCGGCGCCGGCGGAGAAAACCTCCGCGCCATCTGGATGGAAGGCGACGCCTTTGACAGGCTGGCCGTGGCCGGAGAACGTCACGAGCAGTTCGCCGGTTTTGGTGTCGAACACTTTCGCGGTCTTGTCGCGGCTCGCGGAGGCCAGCTTGCTGCCGTCGGCGTTCCAAGCGACCGCCTGGACCCAATCGGAATGGCTGCTGATGGCCAGTTGTTCCTTGCCGGTGGCCACTTCGAAAATCCGCAGCAACCCGTCGGCCGCTCCGACCGCCACGCGATCGCCCTGCGGGCTGAAGGCGACATCGAGCACGACATCGGACGTGGTGCCGAACACGGTCGTCACGTTGCCGCTGGCGAAATCGACCACTCGGACTTCGCCGAGCTTGCCAGGGGCGCCGCACGCGACCGCCACCTGTTTGCCGTCGGGGCTAAACGAAATCGCGTAGGTGCGTTGGCCGATGTTCTTGATGCGGCGGATCAATTGGCCGTCGGCCGGGTTCCACACGGTCAATTCGTGGTAGCCGCCCGCGAGCAACTGGCTGCCGTCCGGACTGAACGCGACGGCGGTGATCGGCAGCGGTTGCGGGTACGCTTCGGGAGGGCTCGGATGCGTGGGCGGCGGAATGATCGTGGCGAGCGCTGCCTTGGGATCGGAGCCGTCGAACGTCGCCCCTTCCTCGATCCACTGCTTCAGGATCGCGACTTGCTCGGCTGGCAGCGGGTCGCCGTCGAGCGGCATTCGTTCGATCTTATCGGTCGCGATCACGCGGCGGAAGACTTCGCTGCCGTCGAGGTTTTTGGCGGCGAAGCCCGGAGTGGACGAATCACCGGCCAGCATGGCTCGTTCGAATGTGTCCACACGATAGCCGCCCTCGGCCTTCTTCGGACCGTGGCAGGCCAGGCAGTTCTCCACCAGGATCGACGCGACCTTGGCTTTGAAACTCACCGGTTCCGCGTTTGTCGGCGCCGGCGCCGCGAACGACGCCGCGGCGGCCAGCGTCGCGGCGATCGCCATTGGGCCGGTGGTTCCCGTTGCCATTCGTGCCACCGCTCGCGACGCCCTTGTCATACCCCAAAGAAGCGCATTGCCAGACCGAACCAGAACGCTCGCCATTATGTTTTCCCCCTAACTGAAATGCCTGCGATCGCCGGCTGGCGTCCCGCCAACGAGCGTCCCAGGGACGGGTGAAGCCGTCGCTGGACGCTTCAAACCGGGAGCGTTAGTGTTGGAACAGGAATTCGTTCGTGTTGAGCAGCGCCCAGCAGATGTCTTCGAAAGCCGCCACTCGGTCCGGCTTGCCCGCCAGATGCTTCAAGCTGGCATCCAGCTCCGCTTGCGTCGGAGCCCGGCAGACCGCCGCCATGTAAAGCTCGTGGAGGATGTCCTGGTCGGACTTGTTGGCCTTGATCATCTTGCGGAAGCGGTTGTTTTCGTTCTTGAGCTTCTCGTAAATCAGCAGTCCGTTGAAGAACTGGATCGCCATCCCCAAGTTCGATTCGCTGCTGCGTTCGCAGGCGCAGACGGTCTGCCGCTCGGGCTGGCCGAACGTCTTGAGGAATTCGTTCTTGGCCAGGTCCGGGGCCGGTATCTGCGTCGCCTTGGTGCCGGCGGGCAGGCTGCCGAATGTCTCGGGCACGTCGGTCACGGCGCAGATGGCGTCGAGCAGTTGTTCCGCGCTCAGCAGACGCGGTTGGAAGTGCGAAGCGTACTTCGAGTCGTCTTGGTTGAGCGGCGTGGTGCGGAAGCTGGCCTGATACGCGCGGCTTTGCAGGATCGTGCGGATCGTGTGGCGCCGGTCGAAACCGTGTTCCACGAAGTCTCGCGCGAGCGCATCGAGCCGCGGGAAGTTGGCGGCCGGGTTCGAGTCGCGGAAGTCGTCGATCGGATCGACGAGGCCGCGGCCGAAGAACTGGGCCCAAATGCGGTTCACTTCCACGCGTGCGAAGAACGGATTGTTCTTCGCGGTAAGCCAAGTGGCGAACGGATCGCGGCGATCGTCATCGGCGCCCATCGCCAAGTCGCCACCCGGCGCCCACGGCTTCATTTGCTTGCCGGTTCGCGGCTGGGTCACTTCGCCAGCCGGCGCCGACCACACGACGAGTTCGTTGGGGCGTTTCGTCTTCTTCTTTTGCACTCGATTGAACACGGCCGCCATGCCGTAGTAATTGTCCTGAGTCCAACGTTCGAACGGGTGGTTGTGGCACTTGGCGCACTGGAGACGCGACCCGAGGAAGACCTGCGAGATCGTCTCGACCGCGTCGTTGGCGTCGGCGGTTGTGCGGTAAAAGTTGGCCGGCGGATTGGCGAGCGTGCTGCCGCTGGCGGTCAGCAGTTCCCGCGCGAACTGGTCGTACGGCATGTTTTGTTCGATCGCCCGCTGCACCCAGCGGTGATACTTGTACACGCCTCCGCCGCCGACGGCGGTCGAGGTCATCCGCAGCAGGTCGCCCCACTTCAACGCCCAGAACTTGGCGTACTCGGGCCGTTGCATCAAGTCTTCGACCAACTGTTTGCGTTTGTACGGCGCCGGATCGGCGAGGAACTTTTTCGTTTCGTCGACGGTCGGCAGCAGGCCGATCAGATCGAGATAGACGCGCCGCAGGAATTCCTCGTCAGTGCAGAGCGCCGACGGTTCGAACTTCAACTGTTGCAGCTTGGCGTAGACATGGTCGTCGACGAAGTTGTTGGCGGGCGGCGGATTCCACGCGAAGCCCGGCACTTCTTTGACGAACGTCAGGAAGCACGTTTGGACGTGCTCGAGATAACGGACGACGATCGCCGATTCGCCCCGGTCGCGGCCAGCCACGAACCCGGCTTCATCGACCGATGCGACCTCGGTGTCCGAACTGGAAAAGCTGGCGAGCGGCGTGACATCTTTCACCACGCCGTTCGAGAAGTGGGCCAGCACGCACAGTTGCTGCGTGTGGGCGGGCCGCTTGAGCACGCGGCCGGATGGCGGATACACCTCGAGTTTGACAACCCGCGGGGCGTCGGCCGGATCGAGCTTACAACCTTCGGCGATCCAGTCGTGCAGCACTTGATAGGCGGGCTCGGATTTGCGGAGCTTCAATCCGCCGCCGTGCGAAACCTTCATGAGCGGCTTGGCGAGCAGGAGGCTCGATTCCGGCTGGAACACGTTCGTGCGGCGACTGTAGTCCTCGCGAACGAGCGTCAGCTGGTCGACGGCCGGATCGAAGGCCCGCAGCGACAAGCGGAAACCGCCCTTGCCGCTGGGCGAGCCATGGCAGGCACCGCTGTTGCAACCGTTTTTGGTCAAGGCGACGAGCGCGCCGGTTTCGAACATCACCGGATCAGGCTGGCCCTGATTCGAGACTTCCACCGCCACCTTCGCCTGCTGTCCGCCAGCGGAGACCGTGATCTCAGCCGTGCCATCGGTCTTCGGACGAAGCACGCTGCCCTCGAGCGCGGCGATCGCCGGGTTCGAGGAAACGAACTGGCTGGCCCGCGTCAGATCTTGCAGCGTGCCGTCGGCGTAGTGGCCGGTAACGACCAACTGCATTTGCTGGCGAACGCCGGTCAGCTTCACCGTGGCCGGAAAGACTTCAATCCGGGCCGGCGTGCCGACGACGACTGTTTCCAAGGCGACCGGTTGGTCCATCGCCGCCTTTTCAGCAGCGGGGACGAAGTCCGGGGTAACGGCAACGCTCGACAGCGCCCAGGCGCCGCAGACCATCCCCAGGAAGCCGATTCTCAATACGCTTCGCATGAGCTCATCCTCGCAGCGAATCTTCGGTTGAACTTCGGTGGCACTTCGCTTGAACTACGGTTGCGCTTCGCTCGCAACTCGTTGGGAAACAACAGGCCGCGTGCGCGACGCGGCGGATGCGTCCTTACTTGACGATTTCGCCGCTCAGCGCGGCGCTGTCCACGGTCAGATCCTTCCCTTGAAACTTCGTCGCGGCAGTTACGGCCAAGTCGGCGAAGCTTGCCGCCGCGGCGTCAGCGGCCGCGACCAGTTCTACCACCGCCGAGTCTTGGTCGGCGGGGATGGTCACTTCCGGCGGCGCTGTCACGCCCGCCGGCAACTTTTTCCATTTCACCACGACCGGCTGCTTGTCGACTACTCCCCCTAGCGACGCCCGCGCGACCGCGATCCGTACTTTCTGCTTGTTTCCGAACACGATCGAGCCGGCCGGGGACAGGCTAACCGAGAGCGGTTGGACGACGTTGATCGGCAAGTCGCCGGAGATCACCGCCAGTCCTTTACCCGCCAGCTCACCGTAGCTCAGCACTTTGACCAAATGCGAACCCGGTGGGGTTCCGGCGGCCGCCTTCACGATCACCTGGTACGTTTCCTTCGGGCCGTTGCCGTTGCGTTTGACTTCGAAAGTCAGGCCGGGCGGCGCGTTCGGGAACGTCACCGCGAGCGGATCCTTGTAGGCGTCGACTTTCCTTTCCAATAGCACGTTGAACTCGGCCTGCGGGTTGGTCGTCACCAAGTCGACCGACGTCTTGTCCAAGGCGGCCGTGAAGAACGGAGTCAACGGCGTGGAGACAGCGGTGGGAATGATGCCGTCGATCCAAGAAGGCGGCTGAGTCAGGGCGGGCCGATTGAGCCGCGTCAGATCGATGGTGCTTGTGACGGCCGTAAACGGCTGGCCATTGACGGTCGCTGTGCCCCGAACTCGGACAACGGCGACTTGACTGGGCGCCAAGCCGGCGGGCGGCAGCACGATCATTCGCGTCGTCGCCTGCTTTTCCGGAATGAT